>JBAZFO010000005.1:0-2966 GCA_041653315.1 Candidatus Micrarchaeia archaeon
CATCGCCATCGCCATAGCCATAGCCATAGCCATCGCCATCGCCAGAGCCATCGCCAGAGCCAGAGCCAGAGCCAGAGCCATAGCCATCGCCATCGCCAGAGCCATCGCCAGAGCCATAGCCATCGCTATAGCCATAGCCATCGCCATAGCCAGAGCCAGAGCCAGAGCCAGAGCCATAGCCATAGCCATAGCCATCGCCATAGCCATCGCCAGAGCCAGAGCCATCGCCAGAGCCAGATTTAATTACTGTTTCCATACCGAAACCCCTTGAATACTTTTTTTGGCTTTTTCTGTGATTGGTATTATTTCTATTGCTTCCAGAAGTGTAATTTCATCTACTTCACAAGGGAACTTACAATTAGACGCTTTTGATGTGCCTTCCATTGCAAGTTGCGATATACTTGCCGCACCATCCCAATACCAAATCCTTCTGGCCTTTTTAAGAACGACCTCTTTTCCAATTCGTGATTTTAAATAGCCTGCGTGAACTCCCGCCGAATAAGTCCTAACCATAACATAGTCAAGACCATCTAATTTTTCGGCTAAAACTGTACCCGAATCTTTCCGCACATACTCCACATCGTCAATTTTAATCGTCTCTGATTTTGCCATTACCTATTTCCTTTCTAATGCAAAAATTACTATTCTTTTGTTAATTCTTCTATTTTTACGCCTAATTCTTTGGCAATTTTTTCAATCAATCCCGCAGAGGGTACATACCTGCCTTTTGTATCTCTTTCAATCTGGCAAAGATAAGTCGCGCTAACGCCTACCGCCAGAGCTAAATCTTTCTGGAAAATACGCTTGTTTATTCGATATATGGCTATGTTTTGGCCTATGCTCATTTTTTTACTCCCATTCACCTTGTTTAGTTGGTGTATTTAACATAAGTTCGTCAATTCTTCGCAAGAACTCTGTCGCCTTGCTTATTGCCCATTCTTTGTCTTGTTCAGTAGCATTATAAGAAAGCCTCCATTTTAACACGCTATTCCTCCACGCATCAACGTCTTTCTTTAAGTCAGGACACGATATAGAATTAGTGTTTAATCCATAAAGATGGTCGCCAGCACCATTAAACCAAAGACTTACCGATGCGTCTTTATGGAAAAATTTATGAGCCAAAAATAATCCTATGCAATACGTCATTCCTTCGCCAAATTCTGATTTTTTATCATTACTCATTTTGCACATCTCCGATTAAAGTTATTATTCTTGTCCCTTACTACATCGGGTATTATACGCAAGAACTTAAACGAAAGCAAGAGAATTATCTGCACAATTTCTTGTGCAGACTAAGACTAAAATAGCCAAATGACGCGCGGCTGATGTTTATACATTGCACAAACATTTGAGCTACATTAAGCAAATAAACGCAAAAATTGCTAAAATTATTATTTCCTTTTCCATAATTAAAGAATAAGAAGTTTTTGGGGATAGTCAAAAAAAAGACTTGACAATATAGTTTTAGTTTTATATAATACAGGTATATGGGATTATACAAAAATCAAGCTACGGCCATTGACGATATGAAAAGGTATTGTATTTTCAGACAGGCAGGTATCATCTGCTCTGAACAGAAACACAATTTACCTTCTCAACGTAAATTTATGGCCGAACATCCCAGAATTTTCGGAAAATCTTAACTTCTACAAGATTTGCATTTAGGATAGGATTTTGTTCCGGTAAAGTTTTCAAAATCAGTCCAAACTCTTTTAGTGTTGCATTGTGGGCATATTTTATAATTAGGTAAATTCATTCTTTCGTTGGCTTCTGGCAGAGAGCTTTTATCGCCGCAATCTGAAAACTCTGCTTTCTTATGGCAATCACCACAAATGGCAACCAAATGCCGTAGTTTTCTTTTATCTCCCCGCAAAGTCTCATATTTGTAGTTGTGATGATGTATCTGCGTGGCTATGTTTTTATGACAAATTTGACATATATTTTTTTCTCTACCTAAAACCTTTCTTCTTATTTTTCTCCACAAATCACTACATAAATACTCCTGATAGGTTTTAAATCCTAATTTTTGGAGAGATATATTTCTTTGTTTGTAGTGCCAAAAGTTCATATATAACTTAATAACTAAAACTAATAACTATAAATATATAGTTTTAAAACTGCAAAAAAGAAAAAAGACGAAAAGAAAAAGAAAAGGGGGTAAAAGAAAAAGAAAAGGCCAAAAAAGACAGATGTATTATTAGCATTTTTCAGAAAAAAAGTCAAGTTTGTCAATAGGTAAAAATAATAATTAGCAGGATAGTGCTAAAATAATGGTAGACCGGAAGTATTTAGTTAAAAACAGTGTTTTTTATAGCAGAATTGTGTTAAAAGTGTTATGTTTGGGGTTTATCAATGCGGGTTTTAGCGGTATTGTGTCAAACATTAGCAGGATAGTGTTATTTTTATTGACAATAAATCGTGGTAATGGTATAAATAGGGTCGGTAAAGTATTTCGGCGAGATTTCGCTTAGATTTACCAGCGGCTTATAAACCGCCTGAAATTATATGTAAAGTTTAGCAACAATGACTTACGGTTGTTCTATTGGCAGCTATTGGAGTAGGAAGAAAACAGCGGGGATAAAATCGCTCAAAATTGAGAACATTGACATACCCGAAGAAAACCCCGCCGAAGAGATTGCTAAGAGGGAAGCGATAGACCGGCTCAACGCCCAGCAGGTTATTGACGATTGTATTGAACATAAAAAATTTATTCCTTTGGCGTACAGATAAAAAAACAAGGCGAATAACAAAGGCTCTGTTTTAGGGTTAGCCTGTATCCGCCTTGTGTGCTGTTTTAAAAGTTAATCTGCGAAAAACTATGCCTAAGACCCGTTATTTTAGGCGTTAAAAAGACTGTCAACATCTGGATAGTCAGTCCGTACAATGTCGGCACATTGCTTTAGGGCTTTAGTTCTTGCCGCATACGCCGCATCCGCCGCCGCATCCGCCGCCGCATCCGCCGCCGC
>JBAZFO010000005.1:3066-45660 GCA_041653315.1 Candidatus Micrarchaeia archaeon
AGGCGTTAAAAAGACTGTCAACATCTGGATAGTCAGTCCGTACAATGTCGGCACATTGCTTTAGGGCTTTAGTTCTTGCCGCATACGCCGCATCCGCCGCCGCATCCGCCGCCGCATCCGCCGCCGCTCGGACATCTGTTATGGTGATTCTGCCGATATTAGAAGCCCAATTTTCTGTGGTTATTATACATTTTTCGACAACATCTTTATTTTTACCGGCATACGGCAAAGCTAATCTGGCGCATTTGCAGGCTGTCAGAACAAGTTTTTTTCTTTTTTCTAATTCAGGTTCACCGGATAATTTGCCGACAAGCCATAGCATCCAATCGCCGCGCTCGCATTTATCCCACAATTCCTGCGAAGTTTGATAATTATGAGCGTCTAAGACCACTTTTTCACACGCGCCGAGGTTTTTGATTTTTAAGATATAATCGTTGATTTTCATTTTTCGTTTTCCTTTTTTTTAAGTTCTAATTCTTTCCTTATGCTATCTACAATAGACTGCACAAGTTCAATATCTTGCATATCGTTTATGTCTATTGTTGCGCCCATTCTGTTCGGGCGATGTACTTTAAATTGAGCTATCATATTTTTACTCACTTTCTTAAAATTGTTTTAACGACCTGAAAAAGTATTACAAAAACAGTTAAGGCCGCAAAAGCTATCCCGATAATAAACAATGGGTTATTTACCGTCTCGAACATTTAGTCCTCACTTTCCGCCGAAGAGATTGCGGCTTGTACTTCTTTTAATTTTCCGGTAGCCGCAAGGCAATTCACAGTAGTTTCATCGGACAAAAGAGATTTGAGGGTTGCCAGAAGTTCTGGCGCAGCCGCTATCAAGCGGGCATTGTCTAATTGTTCATTGTCTTTACGGCAAGGGCAATAGGCAAGATGGTCTGTTTTGAATACAGGGTCTTGTTTTTCCGATAAAACTAATGCGCCTTGATTTTCAACTTTGTCTCCTATTTCTAAAATATCTTCTTTATCGAACCACCACAGCAAATGGCTATCAGTAACCAATACAACACCTTTTGGGTATTTAGTGGTTACGGTTCCAGACAGTTTATGTCCCATTGTTGTTTCTCCTGTTATGCGTGTTCCTATGTGAACATCACTATATTTAATGTTATTTAGCATCACTATACGCCTGCTTTCTTTGCTAAAACAGCGTCTCTTAACTTACTCAGTTCCGTATCTTGCCAAAATTCAACATCATTAAAAGCAATTTTAGCCATCAAAATAGCAAATTCAATATCAAAGCCATTGCGAACGCAGTATTTAGTTATAGCGTCTATCATTTTATCACCTTTTTTAAAATAAATCCCCTAAAAACCGCCTCCGGCCTACGCAGCCGAAAGCGGTAATTGAGGAAAAGTTATAGTTTAGCTTCAAATCCAAAAAATTCGCTATTAGCCCATTCGTGGCGGCCTTCAAATCCTAATTTTTCGGCTATAATAGCTTGACAAGGCCGGTAAGGATAATCGCTGGGCGGAAAATCCTGTTTTTCGTTTGCCCGCATACGTAAATGCTCTATTTGGCAAAGCAAGTCTTTTAAAACGCCTTGTGTTTCTGGAGATAAATTACAGGTTTTCATTTTACTTTCCCTTCAAAATAGTTCTTGATTATTGGTTAAATATAGGTTAAGATTTTAAATTATAGTTGTTGTCCGCTTGTGCGATTTTGTCAGAAAGAGCAATAGAAATCAATTTTTTAGTGATAGAAAGCGGGGCTTTATTGAGTTTTTTTTCTTCTCTCTGTAATTCTTCTTCTTCGGCGGCGTTTCGATAATCCATAAGTATTTCGGTTGGTGTATCTTGTCGATAATTTGCCAGTTCATCGGCTAATCGCCAGCCAGCGTTTTGACATATTAACAGTTTTATGCGTAATTTTTCAATTTCTTCGGCTATTTTAAGTAATTGATTTTTCATTGTTTTTACTCCTTAAAAAGTTAATAGTTTAGTATTTTATTCTATCCCGGCAATAAATCAGCGGGATAGTAGAAAAGGCTACTGCACCTTAAAGCCCCTTTTTATCTGTTTGAAGCAATCTGCGCCGATATTATACCATTTATCCGCTATTTCTTGCCCCGACTCCAACATCGCAGGGTTTATGGGCTTAAAATGATATATGTCGCAAGTGTAATTGCCGATAAAATTGCTAAAATGTTGTAGGGTATAGTATTTTTTGCCTTTTGTAATTTCAATTCCGCCGCAATTTGGATAATCAAAATTAACGTCCGAAAAAATAATGTTTTTCATTGTTAAGCTCCATAAAAAAAGTTTAAATTTATTGTTGACATTGATTATTTACTTTGTTATTATCAGCGGTTGTATTAGTGCCGCTTATATTTGCTCTTTGATAAAATTAGTAGTTATTTAGTTCCCATAAGTTTTTACCGGTATACTCTGCCCGCCTGTAAGGCTTTAAGATTAAAAAACCGAAACGCCCTAATATACGGGCGGTATTTGATTCTGCTATAGTGTAAACTTGATTAAATGCGGCGGAATCAGAATTATCCAAAGGACATATAAAGCGATACAAAAGGTCAATTTCTTCTTTGCTTATGGTATCGCAATCGCATTCGTCCGCCGGATTAGATGTATAGTATTCAGACATTGTAAGTACTCCATAAAAAGGTTATTAAGTTTTAAATATCACTGATATACATAGCAAGTAATCGACCAAAGTTATGCCAGAGATAATAAATAAATAAAATAAATTTACCAAAATCATAAATCTATACAAACAAAAGACTTATAATTATTATGGATAAAAAATAAAATAAAGTCTTGACAATAATCAAATGTTAAGATAAGATGTTTATGTAGTGATATATCAACAATAGAACACAAAACAACCGCCGAAAAACGACAAAACAACATAAAGCTATTAAAATAAAGAGTTTAGATTATGGATATATCAGATTATACTATTGACGCAAAAAAACAACACACGTGGTAAAAAAGAAACATACAACGCAAAAACCATAAATCAAACATAATTAAGCAAAAGTAAAAAACTAAACAAAAAACGCCATTATTAAGTAAATATATAACATACAAACGACAGATTATAACACATAAATCAAATATCAAACCCAACACCAGCTAAATAGCTTATAATTGACTCAAATACAGGCTTAATGTTAACATATCACAAACAAGACTATGTAAGAGCTAAATACACAAATCAAGCATATTGATAAAATAATAAGGATTTTGGGCAAAATTAAATTTCAAGAAAGGGTTAATATGTATCAAAACAAGACAAGGCAGAGAGAAGCGAATAAACTGGCACAAGCTCGATTTAAAGCCAAAAAACAGGGTATTGTGAATAATCAGGTAATACCCGCCGAGATAAACGCGCCACAATCAAATATAGGCGTAGTTCTCGGTAATACCCTGCCAGTAATACCCTCCGAAGTAATACCTTTGGTAATACCCGATAGTAATACCTTGACCATTGATGATATTATCAAGATGCCGCTTGCACAAGCGAAGGCATTGCTGCGCAGCTGGGCGACAGGCACTGGCTCGGCATATCAATCAGTACTGGGCAACCTTGCTATTGATTATGACGTTGTCAATCATCACTATCCAATTACACATTTAATATCAAGACAGGTTTAAATCAAAGGGCTAAATGTATCAAGACAAGGATAGATATAGCAGCAGAATCAATCGTGGATAGAATTAAACATATTGCAGATTCCGGCTATGGACTGGCGCGACCCCATACCCCCTCTTCTGTATGGAGTGGTAGGGGTGAGTATCTCCCATTCCCCACATTATTTCAAATCCAGTACAGGACATTTCTTATCTTGAGATAATTATATTGACAATGAATTGGATAAGTGTATATTGTATATAGAAAAAAAATTTTTGGTTAAAATTTTGGAGACTTATTATGAAATGGTTTTTGCACGAGATGTTTATTTTTTGGTTTTGGGTTGCCTTAATATATGTATCTTTGGTTGGTTTTGTGGATAACAGTCAGGTTAAGAGGAATTTTGACGAGAGTTGTATATATTATCATCCCACGATAAAGGACAGTTCTGCTGTTGATTGTAATGAGATGGTTTATGGCGGTACGAAATATAGTCAGCGTTTTAGTGGTATGTTGACGAATGTGCAGATAAAGTTGGCTGGTACTGATACTGATTTGGGGGTTGATGTTTATATTGACCCTCCTGAGCTTGGCGAGGTTCAGGTTAATGAATTGTTGTTGGTTGCGTCATTTACTGGTTTGAGTTGTGTTACTGGATATTATGATTTAGTAATACCGAGTTTTGATGATGGTTCTAATGGTTTTGGCGGCAATAGGAAGTATGGCAATGTTTATATCGCCGTGGTTGATACGAATGACACTTTGACTACTGATTGTAAGATATGGGTATTAACGGATTGAAAAAGAAGAAAAAGACATACAAGCGAGCTTTGAAGGTAGTGTCTAATCCTATTTTTGGGAATGAGGAACACCGTCCCTCTTCGTTGCAGATGCGATTTGCCGAGATATATCTTCGCCGGTTGGACTTGGGAGATGAGTTGGGAAGGGGCTTTGAGATAAACATACTTGAGAACGATTTAAAATGCAGGGGTCAGAACTGGTATAATTGGAATAGAGACCCAAGATTTGTTAAGTGGTTTTTGGCTTTAAAAGAAAATTTTAATGTTACCAGTGGTTTAAGCAATGTCCATACTGCTACATATTCACACGCTTTAAAGGAAAGTCCTGCCGATAGGAAGTTATTTCTTGAGCGATTTGATAAGATGTATAAGCCGCAGACTGCACAGAGCGTTTCTTTTGTTGGTATGAGACCGGCAGATAATATAAACGAAGATAGTGTTAAGAATCAATCAGAAGAGTTTAGGAAACGTATTGAGAGTAAGGAAGTATGATATATCCTCTCGAAAGCAATTTGAGACCTGTTGTTAGTGGTAAGGTATTCGATGCCTTGCTTAACGATGTCAATGCACAGAGGGTAGAATATATTCGTTGTCAGTCAGAGCCGTGGTATTGGCTTGTAAATTATGTCTTTACTAAGCGTAAGGACGAGAACGTTGAGAGTACGGAAGTTGAACGTTTTCCTGCTGATGAGTATTTGAGATATGTTTTCCATTTATGTTTTACAGAGAAGCACCTTGCCATTGACAAGAGTCGTCAAATGAGAATGACTTGGATTATGATGGCCTGCGGCCTTTGGTGGGCGCAATTTAGGAGTAATGAGGAAGTTATTTGTCAGACTAAGAAAGAGGACATAGCTGATTCGGAGTTGGTCAAGAGAGCGTTATTTATGTTTGAGAATCAACCTATATGGATGCGTCAGACTGTTTCGAGTGCATTTAATAAACTTAGTTTTCAAAATGGAAGTGTTATCAGGGGTATTCCGTCTGGCGGAGACCAGATAAGGTCTTATAATCCTACTCGATACTTTGGCGATGAATGTGGCTTTTTGGAAGGTGAATTTGAAGAATGTAAATCAGCGGCCTTAGCTTGCTGTAAAGATGTTAAATTATTTTCATCGGCACAGGCCGGTGAATGGGAACAATTTATAAATGACGTTGCAGCTTAAGGGAAAGAGAATATGAATATAGATGATAAAAAAGTAAAAAAACTATGGGGACATTGTTTTACCTGTTTTTATTGGGGCGAAAAGAAAAACACGTATCTAAATGAGAAAAGAGAATGTTTAAAATTGACACGAGAATTACACAATGAAAATGGATTATTAGATTGTACCACTGGAGATGAAAGTGAGCCATTTATAACTACTGCGGAAAATTTTGTTTGTTTAAATTGGCTACCACGAAAATAGAAAATGCTTAATCTTAGTCCAAAATTTGAAACAGTAATGGAAGGTATGCAGGCAAGGCGACTTGCCAATGACTTTGCGCATCTTCGTATTCATTACACGGCAGACCCTTTAAAGAGGGGTGATTGGGCGGCAAGACAGTCTGTTCTTTATGGCGGTCTTGAAAGTCCTACTTGGCGCAGGGAAATGGAGATTGACTATAACGCATTTTCAGGTCAGAGAATATGGCCGAGTTTGTGCAATTTCCACGATGCGCAGTACGATATGAAGAACTGGACGGTATATCGTGTAATTGACCAAGGCATACGTCATCCGACAGTATGTTTATGGATTGGTATAAATGCTAAAAAGGACAGGCACGTTTTTCGTGAGTATTATTCTACTGGTATGAGTATAGCTGAAAATTGCAGAAAAATACTTCGTATAGATTCCGGCGAGAACATAGCAGGTAGTTTTATAGACCCTGCTACGAGAAAGAGAAACGAAATTGATTTAACTTCCATTGCGCAGGTATATGGAGAAAATGGAATAAATTGTAGTTTTGCTGATAATTCTTTTGCTGGGTATGATACTGTAAGCCAAATGCTTTTATCTGCGCTGGCAAGGAAATCTCTTGACGGTATGAAAATACCGTTTATTGATAATCTTAAACCTACGAAAGAACAGTTGTATATGCTGGCAGAAAAACCTGCATTGACTTTCGATTTGAGATTTACTCCTAAGTGTTGGACTGAAATGTGCGGATTAAGATGGAGGCAGTCTAAAGTTGACCCTACGCAGAAATCGCAGGCCGAAACCGCAGTTGACGTATTTGACGACGGGCCAGACTGCGTAAGATATGGTTGCCAGAGCTATCTTGGTTTTAAGGGTGGTTCTGCCAAAAAGAATTTAACTATTGCTGAAATTATGAGAATGCACCGTGAGATAAAAGAGCAATACAATATGAATGAAAAACGACTACGGAGAGCTTATGTCTGATAAGACCGATAGAGATTTATATATATACTGGATGAACTGGATAAAGAGGTCTAAACTTCAACAGCCAGTCGAATCTTGGAAAAAAGCAGAGAATATGCTTCTTGTCAACAAGGATAAGGACTCTACTGAAAAATCTCCTTACCTATCTGGCTTTAGGCTTTTATATGAGAGATTGAAAAGTTATCTTGACCAGACCGACCCTACTTTTGACGTAGTACCTACTCTTGCGTATTTTGGCGACCAACAGGTTCTAAAGGAAACTGAATGCGATAAACGTTATCTTACTTATGTTTGGGACGAACAGAAATTACAGAGAATACAATCTCAAAAACTTGATAGTACACTGATAAGAAACTGTGGATATTCATTGCTTGGTTTTGATACTAAAAAGTGGATGCCTAAGTTAAGTTTCCTTAAATCAATAAAGACTTTTACCGACCCTGATTGCGATGGTGTAAAAGAAAATTCAAAAGCGATTGCGTACGAGGAAGATATATCTGTTGAGGAGTTTGTAAGTAAATATGAGAATGTTGATATAGATAAAGTTTTGAAAAAAGCTGGGAATATATTATCGGCAGAAGAACAGGAAAAACTCCCTGCTGATGTTGACAAAAAAATGTTCAGAACTATTAAGATTTATCATATTTTTGCAAAAGGTGATTCCGCTATACGCAAAAATGGCGATGAAAACGAAGTGCCTACTGTAAAAGAAGTAAAATCTTTAATAGATTCAGAGCCTAAAAGATATTTACAATTTACTGAAGGCTATGACAAGCCTTTGTTTGATGGTGAATGGCCTTATGATTTAGATAATAATGAATTTCCAATATCAGAACTGATGTTTAATACTGTTTCTGGTGATTATTATTCTTATACCGATAACGACCATATGACTCGCACTGACGAATTATGCGATAGCCTTTTGAAAGATGTTGAGGAAAACGCTTATTATTCTGGAAAGAAAAAATTTGCAGGTTCTTTGACTGCTAACGATATGACAAGAGAAAGTGTTGAATCTTTCCTTAACGACCCAAAACGAACTTATATTCCAGAAATGCTTGACGCTTCTGGTAAGCCTAAAATAGCGCAGATTGATACCGGCAAATTTGAGCCGGGTCTTATGAAAATTTACGAAATGTTTGATAATATAAGAAAAGAATCGTCTGCTCTTGGCGAATTACTTTCAAGTGCGCCACAGGAATTTAAAGATGTTACGGCTATTGCGGTAAGGGTTCAGGACGCTAATTCTCATCAGCATACCAATAGACGATTGTCCGGCCCAATGGGATATGAGGAAAGTATAAAAGACGATGCTATAAAGATTCTTGAAATAGCACATCAGTACGTTCCAAAGTTTTCGTTGACAAACGCTTCTCCTGAAAACATATATACGATTATTGAAAAAATTATAAACAAACAGAAACTTAAAGGAATAGACGAAAGTGATTTGGCTTGGTTGCGGGAATTATTAGAAATACTAATAAATTTGCCAGAAAATAAAATGCTTCCATTGCCTTGGTGGAAGACTAAGAAATTGGTTTCAAATGGAATTTCGCTTATACAACTTGGTGTTGACGCTATTGTAGGACAGGAATTAGCCGAATTTTGGCGTGAAGGTCAACCTCAACTTGAATTTAAGTTAAGTACTTCTGTAAGAGTTAAGAAAGGTTCTACAAGAGATACTACTCAAGAGAGTAAATCTGCTGCAATGAAACAATTTTATCTTGAAGTTATGCAGCCTTTGTATGAGGTAACAAACAGAATGGATTTGGCCGCTAAATACGTTAAGCAAACTGGTGAGATGGCCGGTATAGACCATATAGACGAACTTACGCCTACACAGGCAGACGCTCAAACCGCTATGGTAAAGAAACAAGAAGCTGAAATGATACAAAAAGAGGCAGCGATAGGCCAGATACAACCTCAAGGCGGAGGACAGCAAAATGCCAATGTATGATGTTTATTGTAAAAAATGTAAAAAAAAGTTTGAAGCGTATCAATCTTTCGAGAGTTATGATGAAAAGGTTGCTATATTCTGTGAATGTGGCCAACCGGCAACGAGACTTGTTTCTATGCCTACATTGCAGACTGATACTAATTTTATTTATACAGGAAAATTTGACAAGAGATTAGGCTGTAAAATTGAGGGCAGAAAGCACTGGAAACAGAAATTAAAAGAAAAAGGATATTGCGAGTTGTCAACTCGTGATATGAAGAATATGGATTAGAATAACAGGAAGGATTAAATGAAAAAACGTAAAAAACGTGATTTGGGAAGTAAAATTGATAGGGGTATAAAACTTTATAAGAAGTTATATAAACTTGAAAATGAAGTTGGACTACTTCATATTGGTTATTACAATGGCACTATACAGGAAAGTTTATATCTGAAACTTATTACGAGATTAGAAAAAAGGATTGACGATATTCTAAAAATGAAAAATTATTAAAAATTAAATAGGGTTTTTATCTTTCGTTGCAACGATTGATAGAACGTAAGAATAATATAAGACGGCAAGTTAGTGCTAACTCACTAACTCCGTCTTTTTTTATTGCCCTATGAGAAATAAGAATCACTTGTTGTGGTTCTAAATATAACTTTTTAAGGGAAAATTTTATTATGGAAAACAAGGGAATTATTAGTGTATCTGACGCTTTTAACGCTTCTGACGAAGAGCTGAATACAGAACTTCCAGTAGAAGAAGCGAAAAAGGCTGACGAAGCTGTAATTTCAGTGTCCGATGAAACCAAAGATGGCGAAATCGAAAAAACTGAAATTGAATCAGAGACAGTAGTAGCTGATGAAAAGAAAGATGTCAAAGTTGAAGCAGAGGCGAAAGCAACTGAAAAAACTTGGACAGAACTCGGCTTGCCGCAATATGAAGGACTTTCTAAAGCGGAAATTGCCGAAAGGGTTAGTATTACTAATAGGGAATACGGCAGAGCAACAAATACTATTGGACAGTTGCGAAAGCAGATTGGAACGGTAGTAGATACCCAAAAGCCTGCAAATAGCAAAGAGACAAAAGAAGATGTGCTTGCCGCTATTCAAAATCTTGATGAAGCTGAAACAGTTAAATTTAATGCGATGTACGAAGTAAATCCTGCCAAAGCCATATTGACTTACGGCGGGGACGCTATTAAAGAGATTGTTCGGGCGGAAATTGAGAACAGAGTACCTGCCAATTTAGATGTGCTTCTCCAGAAAAAAGCAGATGCAGAAAAGTTTGCAAACTTTATGTCAAGTCATTCAGATATAACAGATGGCGAACTTGAGTGGATGAAACAGGTTGATACAGAATATCTTGCCGGTCAGGAACGACCGTACGAAGAACTTTATGAACTTTCTCAAATGTGGAAAAATAAAGCCGAAAATGTTGAGGATGTTTATAATATGATGAAAAAATATCCAACTATGTCCATTGCAGAAGCTAAAAAATTCACAACAAAGGCAGTACCTGCTGCAACAACTGTTAGTAAAGAAAAAGTAGCGGAAACTGTAAAGAAATTAACAAATGCAAACCATACGAGTCAAACGTCAAAAACTGCGGAAGATATTCCAGATAATATCGGTTCTGTGCAGGAAGCGTTTGATTCCGTAACAGATTAAAAGGAGTTTTATTATGGGTTTAGCTTCAGCAATAGCCAGTCGTGGTATGTCTCAACGTATCAAATTGGCAGAGAAAGCTATTAAACAGGGCTTTTTCAATGAACGTGCTTTATTGAAAATAGCGGAAAAAAAGGGTAAAATCAAATATGGTGGAAGCCATACCGAATTTGAGTGGTATATCAGAAATGTAAAAGCGGGTCAGACCGCTACGTTTGGCAATCCTGATGGTGAGTTGTCAGTTCTTACTTTTGAAGAACAGCAACCTGCTAATAGGGTACATTTGCCTTATTGTTATCTGATGAAAACCTACGGTATCAGCGACAGGTCGATTGAGGCCAATAAGAACGCTTCTGACAATAAGATTTATGATATTATTGCAGAAAATCTTACATTGGCGCAGATATTTATGTATGACGCTCTCGGCCCAGCGTTGTATAACGGCACAAGTTCTGACACAGAACAGCCGGTAGGTCTTTTAGGTGCTTGTGGTAGTCCGATTCATACCTCTGCTCACGCAGTAGTGGCGGCTCTTGCAAGTTATGCCGGTAGAACTCTTACGACCAATGGATTCACTGGCTCGGCAATTTCTTCTTCAACTACTGGTCTTGGTATTCAGAGAACAGCAACTCTCGCTGCGGCTGGTACGTCTTGGGATGATAACCAATGGGCGCCGGTTGTAGGTTCGGTAGAAGATATTCTTACTACTGGCGGTTCTGCTTTAACTGCTTGGTCAACTGGTGGTATTCAGGCACTATCCATAATGGCAGACCTTATGAGTTTGACCAGAACCGTAAGTGGTACTGGCACACAGATTAAACCTGATACAGCTTTAATGGCACAAGGCCCGTTCTCGGCATTGAAGAATCTTGCGATTCTTGGCCAGTACAATGTTCGTGGTATCAATCTTGGTCGTGAAGATTTGGTATTTGCAAACTTCCCGAACTTTGTTGTTGATACTTTGACTTGTATCAAAGATACCGATGTTCCTGCTTCTGCTGATGGTACTGAAAGGGTTATTGTTCTCGATAGTAATGAGTTCTACGTTGAAACAACTCATACTAAGTCGGAAGGTCTTATCAAGACTGACTTTGACCCGAACATTGCGATTATCAACGGTGCTGTTGGAACATTGAAAGCTAATTTGGCGTATCGTGTAAGTTCGCCTACCGCAGTTGGCTGTATCGTTGGTTGTGGCGACTAAGTTATTAACGGCTGATGAATTATCGGCCTAATTTAAAGGAGTTTATTATGTATTTCAAAAATTTAGGCGTTCAAGTTCAATGTCCGGGCTTTGTCAATCCGGTGGACTTGAACGATGTCTTTATGGATGGCGATGATTTCCAGAAATGTCCTGTAACGGCAGAAGATTATACGTTGACTCAAGCAACGCAAGGTACAATGGCCTTGTCGGCTGGTGCTGATAATGGCGTTTTGCTGCTCGACTGCAACTCGTCAACTACCACGCAGGGCGCGAATATGCAGAGAATAGCCGCGCAGTTCACGCCAAAAGCCGATAGAGATATTTGGTTTGAGGCAAGAGTTAAGGTTGCTGATACAGGTGCACTTGCTACTGCCGGTGAAATTTTCGTAGGTCTTTCAGAAATTGATACTACGATTATTGCCACAAGTGTGGTTTCTCCGTCAAACTTTATTGGTTTTTCGTCTGTTACCGATGATGGCGTATTGCTCTCGAATAGCGAAAAGGCTGACGCTGGAACTACAAGTACGGGTGCTACGATAGCAGAAGATACTTGGATTACTCTTGGCTTCCACGTTACCGGAGTTAGCACTATTGACTTTTTTGTTAATGGTGTCAATGTCGCTACTCATACTACGGCTAACATTCCAATAGTTGCCCTTGCACCTTCGTTTGTTATGCAGAGTTCAGGTACAACTGACCCGATAATGCACATTGATTATTGGACGTGTATTCAGACTCGCTAAAAATTGTTATGGGGCGGGGAAACTCGCCCCAATTTTAAGGAGTTTATTATGTTTGAGCATATAGGTTATCTTGGAATGATTGATGGCATAATAAATGCGCGCATTCCAACTGATATGTATATTGATTATGATGATTTTAATTCGCAACCACCTTCTTTAACGTTGACGCAAGCAGTAACTGGCTCTTGGTCTCTTGATGATGATGCCGAAAATGGGGTATTGCTTCTTGATTCAGGTTCAACAACAGAGGCGCAGGGTATAAATGCGCAAAAATCGCTTGCCACATTTCTTCCAAAGGCTGAACGTAATTTATGGTTTGAAACAAGGGTTAAGGTTAGCGGTATTGATAATCTTAACGCCGAACTGTTTATCGGTCTTGCCGAAATAGATGGGACTGTCATTGCGGCAAGTGCTGTTTCCACTGCAAACCATATTGGCTTTTCAAGCGTAACTGACAATGGAGTTTTACTTGCAAATGCAGAAAAAGCAAGTACAGGTGCTACCGCAACAGGTGTTACAATTAAAAATGACACTTGGGTTACACTCGGTTTTAAGGTTTCTGGATTAAACTATATAACGTTTTTCGTAAATGGTGTGCAGGTTAGTTCTCTTCCAACCGCAAACATACCGATAGTGGTTCTTTCTCCAACTTTCGTATGTCAATCGGGTGGAACTGACCAACCTGTGCTTCACATTGATTATTGGGTATGTCAACAGACAAGATAAGGAAAATTACAATGAAAAAAATAATAATTATGATGGTTTTGTTTTTTACTACTTCTATTTTCGGTGCGGTGTCTTATACACCTTATGACCCTTCTGCACTTCACAATACAGATTTTGATGTATCAATGGACGCAAATATAATTCTCTTCGATGGTGCTACTGTCGATGGAAATGAGGTAAGGTTTAAATCTGACGACCCTACCGTTGATTCAAATATAATCCTGCCTGCGCCATCTGCGGCTGGAAGCTATTATGTTGCGTTATCAACTCTTGCAAGTAATAAACCTGATATTGCAAATGGTGTATGGTTAGCTTCTAATAGTATTGTTGCCGAGGGTTCAACTGCTGACGCTTGCGAAATTACAATATCATTTGCTAATCCAACGACAGGTGGTTGTACTGTTACAGTGCCAGCGGCTACTGGAACTGTATTACTAACAGGTAGAACTGCACAGCAATTTACACAGAGCATAGCAGGTGCAAAATTAGGTTCTGCTGGTGCAGGTTGGGAATTAGACGCTGCTGATGATTTGCTTCTTGCAACATTACCAGCTTCACAGACATCAGAGATTATAATTGTACCTATAACAGTACCTCTAAAAGTAGGTAGTATAATCACAGGATTTTCTATTAACGGTCAAATTGAAAGTGCTGGCGGTGCTGTAACTGTTGACGCTTCTATAAACAAAATGACTGCCGCTGCCGGAGATTTTACGACTGCTTCTATCGGCGCAATAACACAAGTTGCGAAAACTGCCGATTATAAAATAGTTGACGCTAATTCTGCGATTACTGCTGAAACAGTTGCCGCCGATGAAACGTTTTTTGTTAAAATAACTGGTACTACCGCTGCGACAACTGACGTTGCTATTGGTGGAATTACGATTACAGTAACAGAACCATAGGAAATAACAATGCCTAATGTAGAACATTTTCATCAGGACGCAAGTTCAGCGACTTTAGTTGCTAATGTATTTAAGCCTGACTATACTGAACGTGAGTTTTCCTGTGCGTTATCAGACGTAGGCCATTTAGGACTTTATACTTATGACTGCGTAACGATGGTTGCAGGTGATTTAGTTCAAATATACGATTCGAGTATAAGCAAATATATCGGTGCTTATGTTTATAATCCACAGGTAAATTTATCTGCCGCTGCGATTGCTGACGCTGTTTGGGACGAAGCTGTTTCAGGGCATACAACTTCCACTACTTTTGGCGGTAAAAATCAGGTTGTAGTACCAAGCGATTTAGGAACAAACATTACAAGTTTATTAGAAATAACTGGTGGTAATGAAACAAAACTTATCTTATTGCAAATATCTGTTGATAATGTTCCTACCCAAGCCGGACTAATAGCAAGAACGTTACCGTCCGCTGACTATGTTGTTGTAACCGACACTATTGCAGGGGTTACGTTGGTTGGGACTTGCACTACAAATACAGACCTTGCTGCGGTCAAGACTGAAACAGATAAAATCGCAAGTTTAGTTACGGCTGTAATTACAAATGCCTCTGGAACTGATATAGCCGCTGATATAATTGCGATAAAAGCAGAAACATCAGACATTGTAGCTGATACCGCTGAAATTCAGGGCAAATTACCTACCAATAAAATTATGGGAAGTTCTGATGTTGACAACCACGATACTGACATAGATTCGATACTTGCAGATACGAACGAATTACAGACTGATGATTTGCCAACAAAGGTTGATGCTATAAAAGCTATAACTGACCAGTTGACTTTTACTGCTGGGACAGTTGACGCAAATATATCTACAAGCGGATTAGGCACTGGGACTATTCAAGTGGATTATTATGTTTTCACAAATGAATCCGCAGAAACTGGCGCAATAGCAAATGTTAATGTTTATGTTACTTCTGATGAGGCAGGGACTGCGGTTGTTGCTTCCGGTATGACTGATTCAACTGGTAAGGTTACTTTTTATCTTGACGCTGGAACGTATTATATGTGGCGAAGTAAGGCTGGATATTCATTTACGAATCCAGATTTGGAGGTTGTCGCTTGACAATGTCTTAATTATGTTTTGTAGTATTATTTTTAATAGTATGTTTTTGACCTTTACGAATTTTACCAGTATTATGAAAAGTTGTATGTTGAGAACGTGTCATAAGTTGAAGGTTTTCTATTCTATTGTCAAGGCGGTTTTTGTTTATATGATGTACTATTTCATCAAATTTAAGTGGTCTCCCAATATGTTGCTCCATAATATATTGATGTTCAAGAACTTCTTTTCCGTTAATACATATTGTCTTAACGCCTTGATGAATCCAACCAAAAGATGGAACGTTTTTGGTTCTCTGCCATTTGCCAGTTTTTTTAATACCGAATTTTTTAAGAAAATAGGAAACTGGAGTATAATTAAGCTTAGACACTATTTGTTGTCGAGTAAGATTGTCAACTATATAAAGTTGATACAACAATTCTTTTGGAGTTTTGTTGTATTTATTGGCAATTTCTGTAAGTTTAGACTCAAATTTAACAACTGTTCCCTTATGTGCGCAAGATTTACATCTAATAGAACCGTTCCATATAAGTTTGTTGCAGTCGATACAATGTTTAGATTTACTACCCATAATAATATCCTTAAAAAAAGTTTAATATCTATGTTGTATAATATCACAGGATTTATAAAGATACAACAAGAAAATTAAAATTTAAAGGTAATATATGACAATAGCACATAAAGGCGAAGGCACGTTAATAACTGGCGGTGGTACAACTCTAACAGAGTTAAAAACTATCTGCAAGTATTGTGGCTGGCGAGATACTACTACCACTGGCGAACTTGCTTTGACAAGATTTATAAATGATACCATTTATATCCTTTCTACTCTTGCGCCGTGGCCGGAATACTTAAAAGCAGATGGTTCACAATTACTTGCCGCTTCGACTTATGAATATACTTTAGACGAAGTTGGTATGGATAGAATTGGTGTTATAAGTAAGACAGCCTCTACGCTTCCACTTGAGGAAATATCGCTTGAGGACTGGCTTGTCGAGAAAACTACATTTACGCAAACCGGCAGTCCGCTTAAATATGCCATTGAAAAGGGATTGTCTGGTGGAGTTACTACTCTTAAATTGTTAGTAATTCCAACTCCGTCAGAGGCAGAAACATTGTATTATTCGTATTTTAGAAAGCCAACTGAAATGTCTGATGGTTCTGATGTTGCAGATTGGCCTAATACAAGGGCTTGGCTTATTGCAGAGGCTTTATCTGTGAGGCTTGCAGAGGGCAAGAAAGACACTACTGGCTATTCTCTGCATAGTGCTGATTTTATGCAGAAAGTATATAAGGCTATTGGTGATTCAAGAGGTTCTTATTTGCCGATAAAGGTTAGACCTGTATATGATAATAGAAAATTAAGAATTAGAGATTGTGGATTTAAGGTACAAAGTTGAGAGTAAATGAAAGAATATCTTCGTTTTTAGGTCTTAATAATTTATTAGACCCTGCCTCTGCCGAATACAATGAGGGAATGGCCTACTCTTGTACCAATGCAAGGATAAGCAGAAAAGGGTTATGGACTGGAAAGCCGGGCGCAAGCGGTGGAACTGTAAGTGAGACTATTCAGCTTACTGGCGGAACTGGTCAAAGACAAATGACTGTTTCTGGTACAAGTAAATTAGTAAGAGGTATTGGATGCGCAACCGAAGGCCAAAATGGACTAATATATTATATTGATACAGGCACTTTGAGACACGCTGATAGTACGCCTACTCAAGTAACTGTTGCGCAGTCAGACGTAGTTGCGCCTACGATTTACTCTGTTGACGCTGATGACTCTGGTTCTGCATTATGCAGGATAGAAACAGGACTGTATTATTATATCGTAACCGATTACAATACTGTAATAAAACGTGAGAGTTTGCCGTCTTATGCTTATGAGGTTAATTTTGACGCTGATTTAAACACAAGAGTTCATCTTGTAATGTCAAATAATCCACCTACTAATTGTACGAGGCGTGTATATCGAGCAGATTCAGAATCCCCTAATAAGTTCTTTTATGTCGGCGATATTGCTTCTGGCACAACTACTTTTGACGATTATAAAAATCAGGGCGAACTTGATGTCGAATATGAGGGTAGAGGAACAGTACTGACTGACCCCGATTTCATAGTATCTTATTCCGATAGGATGTTGTATTTCAAAGGCAATGTCTTGTGGTGGAGTTCATCTGGTCAACCAGAGGAAGTTGCGCAAAAATATACAGTGCATTTTATTTCAGGTGCTGGTACGGTAGATGAAGATTCGCAAGATATGATTTCTTATCCGAAACTATCTAATGGATATGGCGAGGCGAGGAAAGAAATAACAGAAATTTCTGGCGAGACCATAACTGGTGCAATCGAAAAAGATGGTAAAATGTGGATATTTACTAAATCTATGATGGGATATTTAGAGAAAGTAAATTATGGAGAGGGGTATGAATTTAAAGTATTTAGGCGTGGTGTTGGCGCGTTAAGTCAGTTCGTATTGCAAAGCTGTGAGTTTGGAATCTTCGGCTTTGATGGTCAGGGGATGTGGCTTCTGGACAATGCAAACAGAGTTGAAAGGCTTACTGATAATAGAATTGATTTATCAACATTTTACGATGGTTCTCCTGCTTTCAATGGTATCTGGTGTCCAAATTTCAATGAATACTGGATGTGTAACGGTACAAAAGTAATTCCCTATCAGGCTGATAGGCGCATATTTGTCGGTCATTATACTATCGATATAACCGCAGGCTGTTCTTGGTACGATGAAACAGGTGCTTGGGGTTTGATAGGTGATGTAAAAATAGCAGAGGGAACTGGTCAGGTAGATTTGATTTTCTATCTTGGTCAATCTTCTCCTACTACTGTTAAACAGCAGATTACGGTTGAGGCTGTTCAGGCTGGCAATGCTTCTATAACAGTCAAGGTAACACCTTTACCGAGAATGAGCATAACAGGGTTATCTCCTGCGCCGACTGAAGTTTCAAGCGGTGCTATTGCGGCAACTGCGGTAAGGGCAACTTCCGTAACGACAGGCAGAATGATTAAGGCTCAAATATCTTTAACGTCAAGTTTAAACGGTGGAATATCTACTATAAATTATCGTTATCAACCTATACAATGGAGTGAAACCGATGGCAGATAATTATTCTGAAATAACGGTCGAAAAGACTTCGGCAGAACGAAATGCTATAAAGCAAATGGGAATCTCCGGTACTACTACTGCAAATACCAATAGTGAAGAATTAAAGGTAAAAGTAATACCGCAAACGGAGTAATTATGAATCTCAATATATTAACAGGTTTAAATGAAAATGTTTCGCCAGCTTCCGTAGCGCATAAAGACGGTGCTTTATCGACTTGCAACCAAATGAGAATTAGCGAAGATGGTGTATGGTCAAAAATTACAGATAGCCTTGTATCTGCTAATGATTTAAGCACAGTAGTTGCTGATGATGGTGTAGAACAAACTACTACAACGATTAAGACCGGAATAGACGCTAATAGTTCTGTTGCGGTTGCTACTTACGCTGGCACTGGCTCTCGTATGCAAAGCGGTCTATATTTTTATATGGCCACTACTTCAACTAATGGTAGTGAGGGTGTTACGAGCAAGGCTGTTGAGTATTATGTAGGCAGGCACTTTAACGGCAATGATGAGAGGGCTAATGATGTTCCTGTAATAACCGCAACTGGAACAACTCCAAAGATTTATAGAACTAAAGTAATTTACGCCTCAAAAGGTTCAAAAATACAGAGGGTTCAGATAAATTCTCCTACCGAGTTTTACTATGTCGGTTCTGGTGAAACTGTTTATGATTATCTTCACGATAACGAACTTGGCGAAAAGTATGAGGGCAGAGGCTCTGAACTAACCGAAACGCCGTCAGTTATAGCAAGATACGATGGAAGGATATTTGCTTTCTGTTCGGGTGGCTATGCAAGATGGAGTTCTGTTGGCAGACCGAGAGAGTTTCCGCAGATTCACGATGTAGCATTTCATCTTAATTATTCAGATTCAACTTGGAACGCAGGCACTTTTAAAGAAGGTCTCGAACCTATAAGTGGTACTGTAAAAACTATAACAATGTACCCTACTCTTGAGAATGGCGTACACGCAGAAACAAGATTATGGCTTCCAGAGATACTTACAAAGACTGTTACTACTGCACTTGAGTTTAATGGTAAGTTATGGGTATGGACTGCAAATACTGTTGGTTATATTATTCCGTCCGGCGGTGGTTATAGATATGTCCATTTGTCAGAACATTTTGGTGGAATCGTAGGTACGATTGTTCAGGGTGGTAATTTGCTTTACGGCTGCGATGCGAATGGTGCGTGGGTTCTTGACGGTAATTTTCCAAAGAAAATATCAGAGGGTTTGATTACGCCACCTACCACAACCGTTGGTAATTGGAACTCAACTTATGATGAGTATTGGTTTGGAAGCGCAACAACACAATATATATACAATTCAAGGCTCGGCTCGATTACGTCTAAAGTAACAAGCGGCGGTACTCCGAGTATGATTTTTTGGGTACAGGCCAATAGTGGTCAGGTTAAGGAAGATATAATCGTAACCGTTCTATTGAAATCCGGTGCTTGTACTGCTGTTGTTTATCAGGGCTATTATCCTGCAACTTCGGCCTGTACCAATTCAGGAAGTTATTCTATCACAAGCGGAACTTACGTTACTACGATTGAGCCTATAAATTCAGGCAGGTTTATAGGAGTATCACTTACAGGAACTACGTTTGAGCTTGCCGGTATAAATATCGAAGCAAAGGGTATAAGTGAATACGAACGAAACTACCGATAATCAGGGCTTTAGAAGTCCAGATGAAGTTGAACAGACTATACGCCACTTCTCTGCGCGTAATATCAACAAGATAGAACTTCCCAGAGACAGCAACGAAGAACTAAATCAATTAAAAAAAGACATTGAAGATTATATAGCAGACCTGTTAAGAAGATTGAAAGATGAAATTCTTACAAAGATTGAAACAACTGGTGTTGGAGAAAAGGGCGAAAAAGGTGATAAGGGCGATAGAGGCACAAGCGGAACATTTAATATCTATGATTATTTTAATATATGTGAATAAATGGGATATAAAACAATAAATGGGTGTTTAAACTTATCTACCAAACAGGTAGTCTTTCAAGGCGAAGCCTGTGATAGTGGAGATTATACCGGTTGCTATGTATCCAGTGGAATACACGAAGGACAAATCTCTGTAACTATTTCAGAGGCAAATTGCGATGACACTTACTATGCCTGTTTTAATTCTGGAACTGGACAATTTAATTTGACAATACCTGATGATTGCTGTATTGAATATGGTACAGATTGCGGTTATTGTGGTGTTCCAACTAATACACCAAAATATATTTCTATTACATTCAGCGGAATTTCTTTGTGCGATTGTATAATTGGTTCTGGTTCGTGGAGTAATTATTCTCTGTATAATCTTTGGAATTTTGATATAAATGATACTTTTATACTTACTCAAGATGGAAATTGTGAATGGAATAAGTATATTGGAACTAATACTTATGGACAATTTTCTAACCCCGATTGCAGTGGCGACTATTATCCAGCCACGAGAAGTATTATTGTCAGTATTGTCAAATCGTCCAACAATACTTCAATAATTATTGACGCATCCACACGTTATACATATATATTTTCTGCTAACAGCACTTGGGATTGTAGTGGCGATGGCAGTTGTAATAACGGGATTACTGCGTGCGCATACACTCCAAATGGCTCTTCTGTGATTGGGTTTGGAGGCTCGGCGAGTTGGCATAATGTGTAATAAACTATTAAAACCTGAAATGACCGCAGACCAGATTGCCGAATGCCAGCAATGCAGGCACGCTTCAGGCAAAAAGGTATGGTGTTGCCTGTTCGGGATTCCGATTAAGGAAAAGAGTTTGATAATTCAGCCGAGCAAAAGAATTGTTAAGCCTATTCCAAAACCGACAATTCCGCAAATGTTAGAGCATTTTGCAAAAGCTATGGTAAAATGGACTGCAAGTGGATTCAAGACTGTTGATAAGGAAACTTATATTAAAAGACGGCAGATATGTTCGGATTGTACGCCAAACGGCAGATGTCCTCATTGCGGGTGTCAATTATTTGCAAAAGTAGCACTTTTGACCGAAAAATGCCCTGAAAAAAAGTGGTAAAGGATTTTATATGAATATAGAACAATGGAAAGAATTACTGGCAAAATATGGCAATAGCAGTAAGGCAACATCAACTAATAGTGCCTCTGGCTTGTCGGCGCAAGATTCCTTGCGTCCGCAGGAAACTCGATGGTTTGATAAGACTACCGGTCAACCTATGGGTGCGGGTTATGCAGACGATTTATATTCTGTTTCATCTCCGGACATTAGCAGACAGGAGTGGAATCAACATTTAGGCAAGGCGTGGGGTGAATCGCCTATAACTACCCAAAATATGGGTGGAAAGACCATTGCTACAAGGACGATGGACGCTTCTAATGTTCAGGGTTATAGTAAATGGGGTTATGGTACTGGCGGTGGCGTAAATGGCAAGCCTTTGACGCAGACATATATTCTGCCAGAAGGCGCACTTGATTTTAAATTTGCACAATCTAATGCGCCATTATCAGACGCTAAAAGAAGTGGTTCTTACCGTTTTGGCGGTAATTACTCAAATGCAACAGTAGAAAAGTCTCCTACGAGATTTACCAGTGCCGATTTGAAACTGTCAGGTCGTAGTGGTGGTATTACCGATTTTACCACCGGCGAACAATTTTTACCGTCCAGAACGGAATACGATGGTTTAAGTTTTAATACTTATCCATCACAATATAACCGTTTCGGCGGTAGTGGTGGAAGCGAAATCGACTCTTGGAACGATGAATGGGCGCAAAGTCAAGGCTTTAAAGATTATCAAGACTATTTGAATAGGAAATAACTATGCTACCAGAGATAAAAAAGCGTAAAACATTGTCCGATTTATATACAGAACAGGTTGGTGGACTTGGATTGCCTGAAATTCCACAGGCATCACTTCAAATGGCTCAACAAATGCCCACACAAGAGCCTACAATGCCCGCCATTGAACGAAAACCCGTTAGTGCTATGGATAACTATGAATTGACGCAAAACGCCTCACGGGACGCTAAGGCCGCTGGCGTGGCTCAAATGACACCTGAAAAGCGTTTGCACTGGGCGAGACTTGACAATGAATTTGCCGCTGAAAAGATACGCCGCAAAGAGGAAAAGGAAGCTGAAAAGAAAAGGGCTATGACTACTAATCAGATAGGTAATATGGTTAGAAGTGGCGCACTTACTCCTGAAAAAGCGGTAGAAGTGGCTAAATTACACGAAATTGATACTTCTCCTGATTATATGGCTAATTATCTGCCTAAAATTAAAGATACCCGCAGGCCGACATTGCCGACAATAGATGAATACAAACAACAGAAATATGTTGAACAGCAACTTGCTATGCAATCTGAAATGCAACAGGCTGATTTAGCTGTTAAGCAATCTACTGCAAATAAGAATAATGCAGATGCCGCAAAGAATTTAATGCCTCCGATTGTATCTGATTTAGACAGAGCAAATACAGCTAAAACTATTGCCGAGACAGGGCAGATAGGTAAGGAAAAGTCCTTACCGCCAATTTCAGTTGGACAAGGCGAAACGCTTGTTGACCCTACCAGTGGTAAAGTTATTGCAACTGGACAGATTGCGACACCAGACATACCAAAACCATCATACGAAGAGAGCCTTGTTATTGGCAGTTTAAGAGAAAAACTTGGCAGAGAGCCTTTACCATCAGAGATATTAGAAGCTAAAAATGCAGTAGCTTTGAAGCCTATGCCTGCTACTGAAATTGCTAAATTAGCCGCATTGAAAGATACCGAAAAACAATTAGGCGAATTAGTTAATTCATATAGAACAGATTATTCCGGTTGGTTTGACAATATGATGGCTAAAATGGGTACTACTGCCGGTTGGACATCAAAAGACGAAACTGAATTCAGACGTAAATTACTGGCTAATACTACTGAATTTATGTATGCTAAAGGCGGGAAGCAGTTAAGCGACAAAGAAATGGCTATATTAAAAAGCACAATGCCTGACATCAGTAAGGGAGACAAGGCTTTTAAGGCATCATTGATTGCTTTTTATCAGCAAGTTGGAAATATAATTGCTAACAGAGAGCAGGAATTTAGAGATAAAGGGTATAGAGTTGATGGCGTTGACAATAGTTCTGGCGACTCAAACACATCTAATAATGACCCATTAGGACTTGGACTATGAACATAAAAGAGTTCAGAAAAAAATATCCTGAATATGATAGCGTTTCTGATAATAAACTTTCAGAGTCTCTGCATAAAAAGTATTATTCGACAGTGGACTATGATACATTTAGGGATAAATTTATAGGCAAACCAGCTTTGCCGTCTCTTGATTTTTCTGGGACATCATTAGGCCAAAATGCTGTTGATATGCCAATGCCGAATAAATGGCTTACATCAGAAGATTTTAAACCTACTTTTGGACAGGAACTTTTAAAACCAGAAAACGTATTTGGTACTGTTTTTGGTGCTGTTGGTTCTGTAATTCCTATCCCCGGCGCAAAAGAATCTGCTGCCGCGCTTGGCGGTGAGATAGGGCAAGGATTAGAAGAGTTTGGCAAGGCAAGACTTCCGGGCGCAGGCAAATATGACCAAGAAGCTGTAAAGGGCAGGATTAGAGACGCTGGAGTTAGGCAAGGTGCTTTAGAAGCTACTTCTGTTCCATTTGGCAGGGCAGTAGGAATGGTTGCAAGGCCGATAGGCAGGGCAATAGTAAGACCATTCCAAAGAGCAGGTACTAAAGTCGTAAAAGATATAATAACCAAAGGTGGTAGAGAATACGCCGAAAAAGTAATACCAGCAGGTGCTATTCGCAGGGCAGGTTCGTGGGTTGCCGATAAATTTATACCAGAAGTGGCCGAAGATGCGGCCAAAATGCAACAAAATCTAATAAGTGCCGGAAAGAAAGTCCTGCCAATAGATGAAGCCGAAAAAGTAACATTACTGCCGGGCGATATTATGAAAAATTCAGTTGGTAGTAAAATTGAGGGACTTGCGAGCAAAGGCATTGGTGGTGGTGGAATTAGAAGGCAGGTAATCGAAAGAAATGTCCCTGCATATAATCAGGCCACAAAAGAGCTTGTTGATGAAATCGGTGGGATAAACACCAAACTCTTAAATGATACAGAACTTGGGGAAGATGCGTATAAGATAACAAAGGACTTTTATGAGAACGTATTAGACCCTAAAACAAAAGAACTTTACAACGACGCTCAATTAGTAATATCGAAAGCGGGAAAGACTGATACGCCTGCATTGGATATTACCAATATGGTTGATAAGAACGCCGAACACGTTAAACAGGGTGAGATATTTGGCACTATTGGCGCAAAGGGTATGGGAGACGATATAGCTAAAAAGATAAGTAGGGTTTTACCGTCCAAAAAAGTTAGCAAAGAAGCACAGGATATTACTGATTTATTGGCTAAACAGACACAGCCAGAACAGGTATTCAAATCTCCTATGGGAGATATGACAAAAGCTGACCTGTTAGAAGCTGCAAGAAACAACCCAGAAGCACTTAAAGCACTAATCGAACAAGGGATAGTTTCTGAAAAAGATTTAGTACCTAATATAGTACAAAACGCATTAAAAGATATTGGCGAAAAAGATACAAAGACGCTCACTTTTGGGCAATATGAACAGTTACGGCAAAGATTGGTACAGGAGTTTGATGATGCCGCAAATGCCATTACAGGAGATAAAAAAGTATTAAAGAAAATGGCACAAGAGACTTACGACGAACTTGACAGTATATTTGAAAAAGCCGCAATAAGACACGGAATACCCGATGCTGTTAGCAAGATAAAATACGCAAGAAAATTCTTTTCCGAAGTGCAGAATATAAAAAATTCACCTGTCATTAGAAATACTTGGCAGTTGATAGAGAATCAGAATCAGCCTGAAACCATACTCAATATGCTTGCTACTAAAGATGGATTGCGAACCTTGCAAGATGCCAAAAGGATGATGGGTAAAGAAGCGGGCGGGATGATGTCTAAAATAAGAAAAAGTATTTTCAATGGAATTATAAATGACCCATCTAATCAGTTGGAAGATTTGAGATTAGGCATAAAAACACTTAATCCAGAAATGGCAAAGAAGGCGTTTGCGAAAAGATTTAGTGAGGAAATGCAAAAAGAGCTATTCCCTGCTGATGAATTGGCGAAAATAAAATTACACTTTAAACTCGGTGCTGCTGTTGGTGCTAAAAAATTCATAGACCAATCAAATCTTGGTGGTGCTGGTATGGTCGTTCCTCTCATTCAGTTGGGTAGTTCCGGTGCTGGTGCGGCTGTTTCTGGTTTAGTTGCCGGAAATGTTGCCGGTTTTGGAGTGGGTACTGCCATATTATTATCTCCTAAAGCCGTATCTTATTTGAGTACCGGAACAAGAGGGCAAAAGATTGTCAATATGATAATAGAACTTAATAATCCAAAATTATCTTCTGCGTCAAGGTCTATATTGCTGAATAAATTTATGCTTATGATAAAATCTCAACCTTCTTTAGCGGCAGAGATTAGGATTATAAATACCGCCGCAGATACTCAAGAAAAACCTAAAACGCAACCTCTGCAAAAAGCAGGAAACCAATAACAACACGAAAGGATTAGTAATGACAAAAGAATCAACAATAGAGATTTCAGTAGGTAAGGCAACATTTTGGCTAACAACAATAGTAATTCTCGGTTCTTTTGCCGTATCTCTTATTGGGATAGGTGCTTGGATTACTTCTGTTCAGAAAGATATTGCGACCTTGAATTTAAAGATAGAAGATATACGCAATGACGGTTCAAAACTTGCGCAAGCAAGCGATGTTAAGTTGCAAATAATGGCAACTCAATTTGGCTACGTTCAGGAAAGTTTAGTAAAGAACACAGAAGAACATAAGACCATTCTGGCCACAATGGAAAAAGGCTTTAATCTAAGGAATACGCAGTGAAATATCTTTATATAATCCTGTTATTGGCCTCATTATGTATGGCTAATTTGGTCGGAGGAATACGGCCATTATCCGTATATGACGCTTTGTACGTTAGGTATGTCGGCGCAACGGCAGATGTGAATTTAGGTACAAATGGAATATATGCCGCAGACGCTAATTTTGGCGGAAATACTAACTATACTCATTTTGATTCAAATGGTGTAATTGCTTTCAATGGTACGGCAAGTATTGTAATTCCTCATCTTATGCAATCTGATAGTACAGACCAAGCAATAATAAATGCCTCAAATGCACAGATAATAAATTTTGATACAGACGTACACCATAACGGAATAACCAGAACTGATGCGAATACATTTACTATCACAAAGGCAGGGTCATATTTAATCTGTTTTAGCGGCGTTACGCAGGGCGTTATAAATGAGTATATAGATGTATGGCTTAAAAAGAATAGTTCTTATGTTGCTAATAGTAATACAATTTATCAATATAAATCAAATAATGCTACTGCCATTGTAGCGGTTTCATTTATAGAACATTTTGCAATTGGCGATACTTTTGAATTTTGGACTTGGGGTTCAAGCACAGGTGATAAATGGGACGCTACGGCGGCGGGTACTAATCCAACCAGACCAGCTTGTCCGTCAATTATAATTACGGCAAACTTTGTAGGAAACGATTGAAAAGGAATAAAGTTATGAAAAAGTTTATAGTTTTGATTTTACTGGCGATAGTGTCTATTTGCTTTGGTGTAACAAAATACGTTGATTACGATAACGGAAGTGATTCATCGGCTGATGCAAATGTTATCAGCACGCCTTATAAAACAATAAATAAAGCTTTGGCGATGTCGGCGACCGGAGATACGATTGAATTGCTCTACGGTACTAATGGCAATCACGCAGCACAAGTAACGATAAGCAATGCAAATACCAGCACAAAAAACCTCACTATTCACGGCAACTCTGTCGGCTCGACAAAGGTATCAATTAAACCCACTACAGGCTACCCAATAACGAGTGATACTACTGATTTGGCCGGACTTATAACTCTTCAAAATATGACTTTAGATTCATCCGCAACGGCCTCGTACAATTCCGCATATCTGACTGGTAGTAAGTCCACACAGTATGAGGATTGTAATTTCATAAATGATGCCGACAATCAGCAACTTATAAAGGCCATTGCTGCGACCGGTGCTGTTGCAAGAGACGTAAACCTTATCAACTGCACGTTTAAATCTTTAGGCCGAGATATTGTTGATGTCAATACCGGCAATTTGAAAATAGAAAACGGCACGATTCTTGCCTCACCTGCTGGCAGGTATGTTGTGAAGTTTTACGGTGTGCCGGGGAATACTGGCACTTGCGACTTAGATAATATAACAGGAAGCATTGCGGGGTCTATGTGGTCGGGGTTAGGTACGGTAGGCGACATAGATATAAACGATTTTAATATTACTTGTACAACCGTATCGGGTTCTAAGTTCGATTTTTCGACTTATACTTCGATGGGAAAACTAAGGATTACTAACAGCAATACAACCTCGCCCGATGGTGGAGTAATTTGTGATAATAAGCCAGCGGCAATTTTTCTAAAAAATAACAGCCATATAGTTACTGGTGCAAATCCCGAAATCGGAATACAGGTTGGGTTTGAGTATGGCTCAACAACAGCTTGGTCGCCTGACAGCGTAAGTTACGTGGCGGGAAACATTCGGAGTAACGATGGGCAGGTTTATATTTGCAGGACTGCCAACACGTCAAGTGCAGACGATGAACCCGGAACTGGTGTTAATTGGACAATATACTGGCAAGAATACTCGATGGACATTCCCATTGTGATTGAGGATTGCGATGTAAATATGGTCAACGCAACAGCTCACGCTATATTACTCGGTTATGGGGCAAACGGAGCGGTTTTGAATGGCGGGCTTTATCAAAATGGTAATTATCAGGTGGTTTGTAAAGCCAAAAACTGCTTAATGGATGGCGTTACAGCTTACGGTGCAAATCCATTTTCGATATTTGCAAACGCTGGCAATAAAATTATAAATTGTACAGGATACAGTCCTGTCGGTGTTTGCTTAACATACGGCGACCAAGTCGGCTTATTTACCGCAAGAAACTATATCGAAAAAAATATATTTGTTTCAACTTCGGCGGTGGTATTTACTGACGACGGCAATCCGGCTGACGGCAACGACTACTTTAATAATAATTGCTACTGGAGACTTGGCACGGCGGGCGGCATTGCTGTCTTGGGTGGTGAAACAAGAGACACACTGGCCGATGTCAGAACTCAATGGCTTACACAGAGCTTCTTATACCCAGATAACGACAGCAACAGTATCAATGTTAATCCTCTTATCAATGCGGCGGGCGGTGATTTTAATACACCAAATATGGATTTGAGTTTGGCTGGCGGAGAATACATCGGAGCAATAGCTCCGACAGACCCGAACATCATTGCCGGAAATATCAAAAAAGACGTAGGGGTTATAGTTAATGGAACGCCAATTGACGGCACATACAATCCAGCAAGAGGCTGGCTTAAAAATCGTTAATACATTATCTTCTCTCCTCCTGCGACAGGCGGTCTACTGAACACAGTAGACCGCCTGTCGTTTAAAGCCCCTAACCCGCTTCATATACGCCCCGCCACAAGGAATTAACCGCTTTTCCGGCCAGATATACCCCTAAAAACGGCATAGGGCAACGTAGGAGGTTTTAGGTATATATACTACAAGAAACTCCACTGTCAGTTTTCGGCTTGATAATGGCGTTATCGTGTTTTGTGTAGTATATGGTCATTTTGCCCGCCTGTTCCAAGCCTTGATTGCACAGGCCAGTTTCAAATAAAACGATGTTGCCGCTTTACACTTTTTGCAATAAATATACTTAAAAATCCTAAAATATATTATGTCTGCTTTCCCACCGCAAAACGGACAACTGCATAACCTTAACTCTGTTTTTTTCTTAGCCATTATTTACCTCGCTATTAAGTTTGGGCAGTTCAAGGGTAAGATTGAAAAAACCGCGAATATCAAGACTGGCGTTCATTTGTCCCGCTATCACATCTACACGAGATAAACATTGACCTCCGCCTGTAGGCTTTGGATTACTGCTCATAAACAAACACAACTCCCTCTCTGTCATTCTTTTTAATATGCCATATTCATTTTTGAAATATCCTATTTTTCCGTTAGTTAAAACGCTCATTTCAACTCCTTGCCCGCAGGCTTAAATTATTTAATTCTTTTTGGTTCGCCAATTTTAACTAATGCCTGTTGGTCTAAAAGGCTCGGCCTGCAAGTTCCGTTTTTCTTGCAAACTGTTGGCCACCACTCATTCGGGGGAAGTCGATTACCGGAAACCGTACCGCCCAAAACCTTAAATTCACGTTCTACCTCTGCGTCCCACTCGGTGCAATGAAGTTTGGCTGTGTTGAGTAGTGCTTTTTTGAAACCGAACATACACATTGTAAGTTCATACAGGCCGGGGATTCCATTCTCATACTTCTGGGCGTGCGGGTCTCGTAAGTGATTGACAACAAACCGCATAATTTCAGTATGGTATTGCAGACCGATTGCTCGATTGCTTATCTGCCTTGCCCATACGCTACCGTTGTAATTATCAAGCCATCTCTTAAAATCATTTACCTGCAATCCCTTTTTTGGTGGTTCTGCCCAGCTATTGAGCGTAGTTGTTTCGCAAACATATATTCCTGACGGGCTAATAGCGGTATTCAATACCTCTGCCACAATATCCGGTAGGGTAATCACAAAGGCAACGTGGCTAATATCTGCCGCAGGAGAAACAAAACCCCTCATTCTTTGCAACCATTGAATTTGCTGGCTCATTTTGCCATTGCCAGAGCAAAGTAAAATATCAAGCGATTGCAGGTTTAATGTACGCCAGTCTGTTATAATTTCGGTGTTCATTCTGTTCTCACTTTCCTAAAACTAACCAAAAAATTGTTATCAATGCCGCTATATCAAGCATTACTACGATGATAAAAGGCCAGTTTAGCTTTTTCATTTATTGCCGCCTTTCAATATCTCTTTAGCTTCTGTATTAAGCCCGCAAATACCCATATCGTTTTTAAACTGGTCATAGTACCCGAAAACAATCAGGCGTAATTTGACGTTTTCGGCTTGCAGTTCTTTGATTTTGGCCTCAAGTTGCAACACTAAATCTAATACTTCTTTGCTTGCTAACATTTTCACATCTCGCCTCTTAAAGTGTCTTTCTTATGTTTATTATGTAGCAACCCGAATCGGTCGTTATTGGAATTTCGCCTTGAGCCGCTCCCATATTTTCCAAATGTTCAATCAGTGCCTTAGCGGCATTATCGCCACGCTCCAATTCTTCTTCTAATTCTTTACACATATCAAGCTCCTTTTATTATAATAGATATTCTGTCTTGCCAACTGTCCATTGTTTCCATAAAACCCTCTTCGGCAAGTTCTTTTAGTAAGTTTTTCAGTTTCACATTTTCGGTAGTAAGCTCTTTAATCTTAACTTCCTGCTTTTTAAGAAAGTCAAGCACATCAGCGGTAATTACAAGATTACCATCAACATCAAAAGACTGTGTTTTCATTTTAGCTATCTCGCTGATATTTTTCATTTACTCGCCGCCTTTCATATTTCTTTGCCCGTATTCAAATAACCAGTTTGAAGCCGCTTAATTTTATCTTTCAATGTCTCGTTTTCGGCTTTGAGGGTGGTAATCTGCCTGTATAATCTGTGTTGGTCGTAACGAATAAATTCAGCTTTCATTAGTTTGCCCATACATAAGATGCCATTATCGCATAGATTAGACATTTGGTTTGAACAAGTAGAACAGTTAGGTGCAATTATATATTCAAATAAAATATGCTTTACGTCTTTTAGTTCTACCTTTAATTCCTCAATCTCTTTCGCCTGTGCGTCGAGCTTGTCTTGATTTGTAGCAAGACGAAAAGCGGCAATGGCTTCGGGTTCGCCCTGACAGAGTTCGTCTATTTTTGTTTGGACAGCTACATTACACTTCTTACAGACGAAGACGCACTCCCTCTCTGCCCTAATTGTTATTCCCTTATTATAATGTTCCGTAACTGAACCCCAAACTATTTCAATTTTTCCCCCACAGCCACATTTTATTTCCGTTTTGCCATCTGGCTTCTGGGTTGGTTTATTACACTCACAATTATTTATATCTTGACCAATTAGACCACAGGTTTTTCTGTGCATCTTCTTTACTTGCTCTGGCTTCTGGCAGGCTTCGTCTTTCGCTATCCACATATTCCCATCTATGCACTTTCTGCACATTCGATTGGTTGCGCCACAGTTATCACAAGTTTCTTTATCACTCATTTTTTAATTCTCCATTTATCCAACAGTTCCATCTTGCTTTTTTAACAACATCAATCATTATCTCCCTCACCATAACGTTCATATTGCATATTTTAGTTGTGTCTGGCAACGCTTCTATTGCTTCCGTCCATTGAGGGTCATCATCGCAGCCCTGCCTTTTCATTTTGCAGGTAGTTTCATAGTACAAACGCTTGGTTTCTGCTATAACACAAGGACTGCTAATCTCTATCTGCCGCCTAAGTTCGACTCTTTCGCTCATTTTACAATTCCTTGTTTTCTTAACCTTGCTATTTCTCTATCGAAATTAGGACTACTAACAGCCTTTTTGATTGATTGTGAATAAGGCTTAAATTTTTCTGTATGTATTTCCTCAATAGATTTTCCACAAGTTGGACATTTATCGTCTCTGAATGGGTCGTATTTACCGCCACATTTAGGACATATTTCAGGGTCATAGCTCATTTTTGTTCTCCGGCTTTCTCAACCCTGTAAACAACATAATCATTCCCGTCTACTGTTGTGGCGATTACCAAAAGCAATTTCGGTTGTTCCCGTTGCCACTCTTTTTTAAGTTTTGGCTCACGAATATATACAGATGTAAGCATCATAAATATCACTGTTAAATATATAATAATTATCATTCTCTCACTTCCCTATTACAGCCTACGTCTTGATATTAAACATCTACCATACACTGACATCTCTGTCCCATTATAACTCATACTCCGCAATCCTCTTAAAAAATGTTTCTCTCCCACATCAATATATTTTCCGCATACCTCGCAATGATTCTCTACCCAAACTTGTTCTTCCCCTGCAACGTTCCACCCACCCTCCAGCACATTAACCACACAAGCATACTTTACGGGCACGTGTCCATATTTCTTGCAGTACGCTCCACAATTAAACCATCTTAGCCACCACTTTTTCATTTCTCGCATTTCATTTTCCTTTCTCAGAAAATAACCGACGGGCAATACTGTTTAGCTGGCCTATTTCCATAACCCATTTGCTACAACACCGCCGGTTATTCACTTTTCAAAATGCCGCCCCGACCGGAAAGTACAGGGCGGCTCGCCTTTACCGACACAGTAAGGGCTTATTTAACGCCGTTAGTTGCGGTTTGAAGAAGAAACCCTAAAAGCTCCCAAATCTTGTTTTTGATTCTACTAAGACAAATTTCAGTTCCAAGTTTGTCATCGTAATTTACAGGGTCAACACAGGACGATGAGTCTGTGATGATAAATCCATTTGCAAGTTCGGCCTGAACAACGGTAGTTTTACTACCAAGTTTAGTGGTATTAAAGTTTTTCAGAAAACTATCAACTGTTGGGGCAGTTATCTTTGTGCCATCTTCGCCAATCAATAAATTAGCTTTTTCAAATTGCTCTTTGGGACACCACGATTCATAACCGTCTGCGTACTTAACACGGTAGCCATCTTCATTTGGTGCGGACGACATTTCATTACCCTTTGAGGCGGCAAATTCATCTCTTGTTTGGGGAAACGCTTCAACTAATTTCACTCCGATGTACTTCATAACATTTTACCTTTCTAAAATTATTTAAACTCTCAAAAAACCGCCCGCTGAATGAAGAGGAACGGGCGGCTCGCCTTTACCGACACAGTAAGGGCTATTGATTCTCTTTAACTTTGCCAGACAGCCAACCTATTACGCCGCTGAACGTTGACATATCTGCTTCTGATACCAAGCCCATAGATTCTTTGACTTTGGCTTTTGGCAAAACCTTATCAACAGTGTCAACCGCCGTACCAACTGCGGCTTGTTTTTCTTCTGCCGTTTTCTTTTCGTCCTGCAAGGTCTGAAAAAGCCTTACTGCCATCATTGCCAACTGAAACCACAATAAAAAACTTGCCATACAATCAACCTACCTTTCTTTTAAAAATCTCTGATAATTTTCTACCGTTTATCTTTACTTCAACACTATGTTTTACTTCTACGCTTTCAAATTTCAAAATTGCCGTTATTAAAACCGCTGATATTGCTATGGCTATAAGCATTTTTACTTTCCGCTGCGACATTCGCAGTTTGGTTACTGGCTATTTGCTCTAACAACTCTTGACACTTACTTTTGACCGATTCTATTTTGCTAATAAATTCTTTTGGGATTGCTGTGCTTAATTTTTCGACCTGCTCTTTTATTTTCTTTTCAACGTCCCATCCATATATATTTATCTTTAAGTCCGCTGCGAATTTCTTAACATCTAAAAGATGCTCATTCTCGCTCTTGAGCCTGCGGTTTTCGTCCTCTACATTATCAATGCGTTTTTCTACAAGCTGTCGGATTTTATTAGAGACATTATAGCCAAGCCGCTTCTTTTCGTCTTTCTCGGCAAACCACTCTCGCCATTCATCAACCCGTCCCTTTGTATTATATTCCACTGTTATTTTCGCTCTCCACATAAGTATATAAACATATACATCTTCTGGCGGCTTTATACTTCGCACAGGGGCTTTCTTTTTTGTATAAAGACGTGTCCCGTTTTCGGATACCCATATCAATCCAGCCATATCCCCCACTTCGTCAGGCATAATAATTTTAGGAGGGCAAACGAAATAAAATTCACTGCAATACTGTAAATATGAAGTCCATTTTTTATCACCTATAAAGTCTTGACGACTTACCTTGATTTCATAGCCGACTGTACCAAAATTAGACCAAGATTTTCTCATCGCCCAAGCATCCATCCTCACACACCCTTTAGACGATGCACCTGTTTTACACTCTGGCACAAACACGTCCTGACTGTGCCTTAGTGCTAACAAATCTTTTATGTCTTGTGCGGTGATTTTCATATTTTCCTTTCGCCGTGTAAGGCGGTCAATAAGACAGCCCCCACAGCTTCGCCACGGAGATAGCGATTTTAAATTATTCCTTTGGTCAATTCTGATAATAAACATACTCTCTTACAACAAGCAGTAGCACGAACGCCAAGCCGCTTCAATTGCTTTGTGTTTCCAAAAACCATTGTTACTTTTGCGTTTGGATTTATCTTATTGAGCATATAAAGTTTCCATTTTGTATCAGGCTCAACACGGCCTTTGTATTCGTAAAATTCAAAGCTGTCGTCATTGTTTCGCACCGTAAAATCTATGAGCCAGCTACCCTCGGCTTCTTTGAAAACAAAATTCTGTGATTCATATTCCCAGTCCTTTATTTGATTGCACATTTTTAATAGCTGCAAATATCTTGCAAGTTTTATTTCAGCTTTTGCCCTGAAATTGTAGGTTTTGCCGCCAACTTCTGCGGTTGTGGGGATATTGCCGTATTTCTTACAGATTCTTTTATCTGTTTCAAATCCCATCATTACTTTTGCCATTTCTAAAACTTCCTTAAATCGATTTTAAGCCCTTATTTTGCCATTGCCCTATGTCCGGTATGGGCAAAGGCGTTTTAGCTACCTTAAATTGGCAACTGTTTCGTATTTCCGCTGTTCTGGCCGGATATTAACTCCGCCAAAAGTTCCTTTGCTTCCGTTAGTTCAGGACTGTCGCCGCCGAACATTTCAAGGTTCGCATTTTGAAAATCCATTTGGGTTATCATCCATTTTAGCGTTGTGATAACTTTTTGTTTTTGGTCTGGTGTCATTTCTTGTCCTTATCAAGTTTGGGTAAAATTTGAAACCAACCCGTTGTCTTACTATCCATAACGTACAAATGATTGCAATGCCTACACTCTTTAAAGTAATTCATAAAATACACATTAAAAAATCTATGCCAACTGTGCAGGCCAAAATAACATAAAATTCGTCTCATAAATTTCCCTTTTTAAAAATGCGCCCTCCGTGGCGCGGTAAATCAATCCTTTTTTTTCTTTTTAGCCATACAAAATCTTAATTATCATATCACTATCAACTCTTGCCATTAAGCCATATTTATCTATTATTAAATCAAGTCTTGATATTGCCTGATTATGCTCTGGATTCTCTATCGCAACATTGGCAATCATACCTTTAATTTCGCAAAGAGTGGCTATCATTTTTTCTTTCCTATTTTCTTATAAAATTGACAAACGTGAACACAACAATCCAGTTTTGAGTGTTCATATTTAATACACATCAAAGTCTTTCTATCACAATTACAGCAAGAATTACATAGGCTCTTTTTCATTAAACACCTATCGCTTTGCACAATGATTCATATTTGTAAGAGTTATGCCCGCTATTACAATAAACTCTTGCGTGTTTAGAGAAATTATAACGAGTAGTATCTAAGAAATCCTGCGCATCCTTACGGGAGAAAAACACTCCGGTTATCATACTTGCAACATCGTGAACATCACAGCAAAACATTTGGTGTGGGTCTATAATAATCCAATATGGACACCTTGTTGCCTCACTATCTGCCGATACTAAAGTGTTTGTGATTTCATTAAAAGCTGTTCTTGTATTATCATTCATTATTTTTTCTCCGCATTATGCAATATCATTGAAAAATTAGCAACGTCAACCCAATCTTTTTCTTCAACATTCCTTTGTAATTTACGCTTAAAGCAATCTTCTGAACAAGCATTATCGCAAGAGTCCCAATCCCGCTTGCCCTCATCGTATTTGGCAAGCATACGATTTTTCATTTCATCAGCAAAATCATCAACCGCATTGGTTATCTTATTTTGTTCTATTATTTTTTCTTTCGCAGTCATTATTCTATTCCTTTCTATATCCTTATGCCTGTTTTTGCTTCAAAATCTTTACGCATTTTAATTCTTCTTAATTCCTGTCCTTTAATATCAATGGCCGGAGGCACATCTCTAAAACCTACTCTCGGCAAGCCCATAATTGGCTTTAAATTTTGCTGTTTTTCTTTGGCGTAAGCCCGTTCTCGATTTAAGGTTGCTTGCTCTCTAACCTGCTTAGTCCACCATTTTTCTTCGCTAAAGTATTCAGGATGAAACCAGAGCCACCGCTTGCCCTTGTCGTCTTTTGAGCCTCTGGATAAAAACTGCGCGAGCGTCCATTGATTGTATTTGAAGTAAAATCGGGCGTCGGACAAAACAAAAGCAAGATTCCTAATAGCACTTTTGATAGCTTCATAGTCATATCCCTCTTTAATTATTTTTCTTATGGCCTGCTGCGCATCTGGAAGCAATGACCTATGAGGTTTATATTTGCCTATTTTAGCCTGTTCATTCCAGATTTGCAATACCGAAATTTCTTCTGTCTCTCTATTTAATCTATCTTGGTCAGTCATCTTAATAAGCCCTTTTTCTGAATTTAATTCAACTTTTCCTGCAAGCGTACCAGATTGATGCTATAAAAAACAAAGCCATTATCAGCCACACGACAAGAGATTGCCAGTTCATTTTTTTAACTCCAATTCAATTCCCATTTGCTTTAGTTCCTGCTCTGTTTGTTCCACATTATTTTCGTTCACGAATCTAAACTCAAACTCTGGCTTATTTTTCTTGCCTGAAATAAACCTTGTGCCTTTGGCCGAAAATTCAATCAAGACTTCACTTTCTTAATTTTCTCAAATCCGTTAAAAAAGTCTTTCACATCTCTTACTGTCATTGTTTCGCCTTTTTTATAGCCGCATTTAACGCAGTATTCAGCCTTGTCGGACATATAAGTATTGCAACGAGGACAAGTCATTTATCACCTGCAAATAAAGGAAGCTGGCCTTTTCGTTGTTCTTTAACAGGAACGCCGGTATCTACTGCTTCAAGTCGTTCTCTTGCAATCTTGCAATAATCTTCTGATATATCAATGCCTATATAGCGTCTGCCAAGCATTTTAGCGGCAACGCAAAATGAACCAGAACCACAACAGCAATCTAAAACTAATTCGTTTACATTAGAATAAGTTTTCACAAGCCACATAGATAGTTCTATTGGTTTTTGGGTTGGGTGTTCATAATCATTTCTATACACTGTTCCAAAATCTAAAATACTCGTAGGGTAATAAGTATCATTTATGGTTTTTACCGGATGTTTTTTGCCATATACAGTATCAGTTTTATAACTCATATTATTGCCCTTTGCCCGCATAATACCTTTGCGCATAAGCGGGTTATAGGTATAATTGCCATTAGTAGATTTGCTAAAAATCAATACTATTTCGTGTTTTCGCAATGGTTTTAATTTTGCGTCAAGAAAACCAGACGTATTGCCTTTGTTCCAAATTAAGTCATATTTGAAATTGGCGAGATTATTTTGTATCAGTTCGGTGGCAAAAGGTTGTATGGCAGTTAAAACTATAACTCCATTGTCTTTTATAATTCTATTAAAAACTTCCCACAATTTAATTGTGTCAATCCTTTTATCCCAAGAGCAAGATGTTTGGCCGTAAGGTAAATCTGTCAGTACCAAATCTATGCACTTATCCGGCAATTCCCGCATAACTTCAAGGCAGTCGCCGCAGATGATTTGATTCATAGGTAAGTTCATTCCATAGCCTCTCTTGCCTCTTGGCACAGCCTTGCCGTTGCTACGCCCTGCAATCGGGCTTCCTGTTCGCTGCTGCGATATATTTTCTGCATAGTGTTTTTGGGCGTTGCTTTGGCAATGTTGGCCAAAATTCGTTTAGCCTGTTCATCGGTAAGGACAGTAGGCTGCGACAATGCTCGGTCTATTGTTTCAATTTGCTTAGAGGTTGGCTTTTTCATTTTAAGGCTTTCGTTATAAATCTGAAATCAAGCTGAAATACGCTTTAACAACCTTGTCTTTGGCCTTAACATAATCAGCGTAAAGAGATTCGACTTCGTGGCCGAGACATAATTTTTGATTGCCCATATCAACATTAGGACGACAAGCTGCGCAGTTTTCAGTTTTGCCGTGCTTTTTAAGCCATATCTGAATATCGCGCTCGATTGTCAACATTTTAGCTTCATTCGCCATTGTCCACCTCTTGCTCACTTTCTCTAATATCTGCTTGCCTCTTGCGCAAATTTTTCTTATATCTTTGCAGATTAAAACCGGCAATCTCATCATTGGTATATCGGTTAGCGTCTGATTCAGAATTAAACATTATTGCTTTTCCTTGTTATTGCGGAAATTTTTGTCTGGGTCGGGAATTACAATTCCCCATTGGCTGGCACAAAACGAACGTACATCGTCAAAATGCTTTGCAGTCTGTTCAATACTGGCTTTGGCCAGTGTAATTCTCTCGCCATTGTCATTGTAAATAGGGCAGACAGAATACAGATAATCTTTCAATAGGTATTTGGTAATGCCTATTCCGGTCGGTGTATCAATTCTCAATAAATATGAAGTATCGTAGCCTCTGTCGTTAAATTCAGCTACAATCATAGTAAGAGCCAGCCCAAAATATGCGCCAAGTTGCTGTTGCGTCTTGGGCTGGCTATACTTTTTTACAATCCGTTCAACAAGAGTTCCGTCCTTGAATGATTGAAGATAATGGGTTTCTATCCGTTGCTGTTCAGGGGTTGCCTGAAACTCGCCATTCGCTATTACCCCATATATCTTTATACTGTTCATAAACTAATCTCTGTTATAATTCCGTCCAGCGGGCGGGATTCGATGTACCCGCAATATACTTCATCGCTACAAAGCGGTGGCCGCTGGTAAGTCCCTAACCTTGCTTTGCTGGTTTATTCTTTGCGCCCCATTTTTTGGGGTCTGCACCAGTCAAATCAATTCAAAAAGGAATACCGCTATTGTCCGGCTCTTGTGCTGGTGGCATTTCATCTGGCGCATCAGTGTTAGGATTGAAATTGGCCGGTAATTTTGTTCCGTTCGGATTTAAGCCTCTTGCTTGCGGCGGCGTAGGCTTGGCCGGTACTACATTTCTCGGCGCACGAACTCTGATACCGCCTGTAATTTTGCCGCCAAAGGAAATTGTAGGCTCATTATAAAGCACAATTTTTTTGCCTATCCAGCCAGAGTCCTCATTACTACCTGTAATTGCCGCAATTATCTGGCCGTTTGTAGAATTAAGGATTAACGGCTTGTCCATATCCTTGAAGTGCATAGCCCACCTGTATTCTGGCTCTGCGCCTTCTTTGGCGACATTAACTTCCTCGCAAGATTCGATTGTAACCAGTATTGCAGGTTCAACATCATTCTTGGTCAGAAACTTACTTTTCTTTAAATCATTTACATTCATTGCTACTTCCCTTCAAAAATATAGTTAATTAGTTGGTTGATTTTTGGCTTAAAATTATCTGGTATCTCTATATTTTCTACCAATTCATCGTATTTACCTGAAGCTATCATCGCACAAATTATATTACATCTTGTCTTACCCTTAGCTATTTTATCCCAATCCGGCTTTCCATTTTGTTCAATCTCTTCCTGTGAATAATGCTGTTCTTTTGGCTGATATGGCTCTGGCTCGGTTATTGTTTCTGGCACATAGCCAATAACAAACAATTTTACCCCTGATGCGCCATTTTGTATCTGGCCGGAGATAATTCTTATATGATTACCACGTTCAAGGCTTAGCCCTTGCAATAATACCTCTGCCTGAATATCACCCGATAAATCAGATAATACGCATTCCTGCGTCCATTCACCGCCAGTTTGTAGTTTGCTCTTTGGCTTTTTTACAGTAGCTTTGACATCACACATAAAAGTTTTGCCGGTATCATTTTCTAATAGCCCTGCTATGTCTGTCATTTTTCTTTCCTTTTTTTATTCGGATTTATTTATTACAAAATTATGAAACTTTTCAACTACATCACAAAGTTGTGCGTGTACTTTTTTATATCCTACCTCTTCGCCGGTTTCGTCTTTATCAAGAGCAAAGGGATTTACAGGCTCATTCACAAGCCAGCCGCTATCATCGTCAAAGTCGGTCATTTTGAACCCCGCAGGGTTAATAATCTCACAAAATTACGAAATAACTTATCATCATCAATTTCGTTTTCGTTGTTTATTGCCCAATTTATCATTTTTATTAAGCCAAACACTAAAGTACCAACCAGTGAAATAGGCCATATCAACAATCTTATAAGTATTTTCAGAATTATCATTTTTTTCTCCGTTAATTTTTATTCTGGTTTCTCGGCTGCGGCGATAGCGGAATTTAAAAGTCCAAGTGATTCACAAACCCCGCCAACGTTATCCCTCGCAGCAAAATGTTGCATATATGGCAGAGCGGACTTTAACGCCCCTACCAAATCCTTAATCTTCTTCTGGTCTGAATCGTAGGAGTTCCAGCGGGCAATAATCTCTTCCATAAAACAGTGAGAAGATTCTGACCATTTAAATATACTACCCAAACCAATAATCTCCTCATCTTCTGTTATTTCTAACTTTTCGGGCCATTTGTTTTTCATTTATTCACTTCCTTTTAAAAGTAGCGGCAGGTTTTAGCGTTGATAATCGTTTTGGTGGGCAAAAAGAATATCCCTGCCGCCGTGTTTGTTAAGGATTATTTTTTTGTCAATTATCAACGCTTCAAATACAATACCAATTATTTTAATTTTGTCAATAGAAAAATAAGAATTATTTTAAAAATTATTTGCAATGCTATATCTTTTTACTTTGACCTCATTGCCGCCATAGCCAAAAATACTGCCTGTCTGAATCTTAATCCATTTGCCGGTTGTAGCATAACCACGCTTTGATATTCGGCTGATGTAGTGGCGCAATTCGCTTGTATGGAATAGTTTTTGGCATTCAAGAGTAGTCAAGCTGTTTCCACGCAAAAGATAGTCAAGGATTTTATCTTCGGTTTTCATTGTTCACTCCTTTGGGATTAGTATTTATTTTCTAATACAACCGCACCATTCCAGATACCAAGTCCCTTCTTGTTCTGTTCCACTATATAAATATAAAGGTACATCCTTTCTTTGACGAAAAGCCTTGCAACCATCGGCAAGCCTTTTAAGTCTGACAAGGCTACGCCATAAATGCTTATCGTCTTTAGGCAACAAATGATATACTGGAATAGGGCTATCGCCATTAGTAATCTCAACGCCGAGTTTGTATGCTCTATGTTTTATTGTTAGCCATTTCACAAACCTGTTCATCTCACAACCCTACTTTCTTTTTAATTGTTTCAAATACCCTGTCAAGACCGGCCAACGCTTCGGCCTTTATCTCTTCGATATTATTACTATTATTAAAAAAAGACATATAACTATGCAACGATTTGGTCGTTGACCCCTTATCTCTTTCAACCCTCACAAAATCTATTACAAGACGGTATTTTTCTATTGGTTTTTTGCTCATTTCATTGCTTTCATAACTTTTTTTGCATACGGAATTGTAGCTTTTTTCTTGTGGCCATAACAGCCGCCATTCCAACAGCGAGATTTGTTGAAATCGCTCATTCCTTTGCAATAGTGATTTAGGTAGATACGGCACATCTCATAAGACTTTTGTTTGTTGCATCGGTCTTTCAGGGTGAAATCTTTACCGCTGATACGATTTACGTCTTTGACCATTATCGGCCAAATTTGCAAAATTCCTACCGCATTTCCCGAATCGCCTACTGCATCAGCTCGGCTTCCACTCTCAACCTGTGCAATAGCGTCCAATAATCGCTCTACGTTGACCGCCTTGCCATTATCTTTGGCCTGCCCTGCCATTGACACTCCCAAAATTATCGTGGCTGTAATAAGTGCTAATCGCATTTTACCACCTGCTTTCGTCAACATCTTGGACTACTGTTTCTGCTTTAACACGACTAAAAACTTTTTTGCATTTAGGACAAGTCCCGTGATAACTTTCTTCGTGGCGGTCGTATTCCATATTTAATGGCACAAAGCATACGGGACACCATTCGCCGCCCAGTTTGGAGGGGGAGAAAGATTTATTTCAAAGAGCAATTATCTTGTTAATTAGCCATCGCCAGAGCCATAGCCAGAGCCATAGCCATCGCCATCGCCAGAGCCATCGCCAGAGCCATAGCCATCGCCATCGCCAGAGCCATCGCCAGAGCCAGAGCCAGAGCCAGAGCCATAGCCATCGCCATCGCCAGAGCCATCGCCAGAGCCATAGCCATCGCTATAGCCATAGCCATCGCCATAGCCATAGCCATAGCCAGAGCCATAGCCATAGCCATAGCCATAGCCATCGCCATAGCCATCGCCAGAGCCAGAGCCATCGCCAGAGCCAGATTTAATTACTGTTTCCATACCGAAACCCCTTGAATACTTTTT
>JBAZFO010000006.1:0-2084 GCA_041653315.1 Candidatus Micrarchaeia archaeon
GGCATGATCATTATTCTCGATTCTTTCAATTCGGGCCATTGCCATGGTAAATTGCCAGGTTAAATTGGCCACCCCTAAAGTGGTCAGGCCAGTGATAACCAGAATCGCAATGTTTAGAACCCATGCGACGGTGATTGACTTGTCGCCATTTTTAACAATTTGAACCATGCCATAATACCTCCCCATGGTTAGGGGTTAAACTGCTCAACCGGCACATCCTCGATATCAACCATCCTCGCATCGTCTTCCGTCGCAGCCGCCAGGATACCCACCTTAGCGGCATAATATTTAGCCATCCAGCCGCCCAGTTTAACGGCGTTGGCTTCGAGCATCCCCACGATAAATTCCGCCCCGCCGTAGAACTCCACCTGGGCGGTGACTGCCGCATCAAACCGGGCCAGGATAGCCGGGTCGGTCACGATGCCCCGTTGAATGGCCCAGCCCAGGATGGTGCCCTTGGTCAGATCGGTGATTAAGTCCTTGCTATTCCCCAGGGGGATTATGTCCAACTTGCGCCGGAGCTTTTCTTTGAGGTACTGGATGCGTTGCAGCTTAACCAGGTCCAGCGCGGTCTCTTCGCCAGTGAGGACCTGGCCGTAAGCTGATAGTTGTTCTTCTATGGTCATTTTCATGTCTCCTATATCATTATCATACGATGAAATCGTGCTGGACCATCACCGCCATACCGCCGGATTCCGAGCAGCTTATCGCTAAAGCTATCAATTCCATGAGCTATTTCGTCCTCACGGCGTCGATCTTCCAGACTCTTATTTTGACCTGTTTTTAGCTGCTCTTCTATGGTCATGGTGCCACCTCCCTTTGTAATTTTTATAGGTCCCGGGTAATTTAATGGAGTGCGGGGCTTTGGCTATCAGCCTCAGCATATATGCCAAGGAGTCGGTGCCCTTGGCGTGCCCGAGCAACGAGACCACTGCCGCCCGGTCGCCTGACTTTAATCTACGGCCAAACTTATAAAGGCTGTACTTCCGGATAATTCTTTTAGTCTTCCAGGTGCGATAGCCGACAAAATTGACCCCGCGTTTAAGCCTCTGAAGGGTGGATTTGGATAATTCCAGGTGTAGGTTGGTGTTCAGAAAATCCACTATGAGAGCCTTGCAGAACAGGCCCTGGTCCCGGCTGAGACCCACTAGGACCATATCATCCACATAGCGCACATAATGCCGGACTTTAAGAACCCGCTTAATAAAATGATCCACGGGATTGAGATAGATTAGGGCGTAGAGCTGGCTCAAGAGATTGCCGATGGGGATCCCCAGGGGCTCTCCGGTATCGGCAAAGAGCATCATCATCTCGACCAGGCGGACATCCTTGATCTTGCACTCGATCAGATCCTGGAGGATCCGGCGGTCGATGGAGTAGAAAAACTTGCGGACATCGAGCTTTAAAATATAGGCATCGCCATCATAGTGCCGGAGGGCCTGCTGGGTGTAGGTGCTGGCCTTGTGGGTGCCGTAGCTCTTACGGCAGGCAAAAGATGAGGCGATGAAGGTCCGGTCAAAGAGAGGATAGATCACCCGGTAGACGGCGTGCTGCACCACAATATCCCGGAAGGCCGGGGCATAGATCAGCCGAGGTTTCGGCTCATAAACCATAAAATTGAAGTAAGGTTGAGGGTGATAACTGCCGGTGTGGATCTCTTCATAAAGGGCGGCCAGGTTGCCCCCCAGGTTGATTTCAAATTCAAAACACGCCCGCTTCCCACGCTTGCCCTTCCGGGCGTCAAGATAGGCCTGGTATAAATTTTCTTTGCTGAAGACCTGCTCAAATAAATTGCCGTATCGCTTCATAAAGATCCTTCTGGTCTTCGGTTACCCTACCAAAAAGAAGGTTTCTCCCGATTTCGCCTAAGGCCGGAAAATCTATCCCTGTTCTTCCACTGTCCGCTATCTGCGGTTTGAGGAAATGCAGTCGCAACGCCAGCCCACGTTGTTGTTCGAGTTCGACCGATTGTTGTTCCAATTCAGGTACCAAACTCCGGCGTTGGAAGTGTTGTTCCAATTCGCGCAGGCGATGAGGCATATTAATAGATTTCCCAAAGTTTAATTCCAACGGTTATCGTCTTT
>JBAZFO010000006.1:2184-42695 GCA_041653315.1 Candidatus Micrarchaeia archaeon
GAGGCAGAGTTCGTTGACGACCGCTTGATAACAGCCGTCCTTGCCAAACAAGTCGGTCCCCGGAGAGCCGAAGCCATTAACATCTTTGGGTAGGCCCAACCCACACAACAGCCAGGCCGCTCCGGTCACCGCCTCTGAGAGCACCTGGTTGGCGCCGTTGCCGAAATACGTCCAGGCATTAATTCCCGGAAAAGGCGGCGTGAATTGGTCCATCATGCCGGCGATCCCGGTGGCGCCCCAATGATCCGTGGCTAATGTATTTCCCGAAGTGAAATCACGCATCCGGGTGGACTGCTTGGCGGCATAAAAGTTGGTGCCATTACAGGTCACGCCCAGGCTGATTTCATACATCAGGCCGTTCAGATCAGCCACCCCGCATTCCTGGCCGTTGTGGGTGGTCTTGTTGAAAGGCACCCCTGAGCCGGTCTTGCCGCAGTTGGAATAGCCGTCGGTGGTATAGAGCACCGTAGCGTCATCGCAATCTCTCAGGGAGTTATTATTACAGCCTTTGGGGTAGTTATAGCTGGCGTTATACCAGGCGCACCAGGTCGTGCCGCTGCTGGCCTGCCCGTGGGCCAGCGAGAGGAGCGCCAGGGCGGCCCGCTGAAACTGGGAGGCCACGTGAAAGATGCTGGCTGCATTGACGGACCCGTTCACGCCATCCCTCGCATGGGCGCAGTCGATAGTTTTGTAATAGACGTTGACGCCGGCCGACGCGGTCAGGTCGCTCATGGGGTTATGGTCTGCCGCGGTCGAAAGCGGCAGGGCGTTCCAGATGGATGAGCACACGAAGCCGGTGCCCTTGGCGTTCTTGGAGACCTTGTATTTGTCGATGAAAAATCCCGCCTTCTCAGTGCCGCCGTCGATGAAGGCGCGGTGCAGGGCATAGCCTGCCGAATTGGCTGCCGCGGTGCTGACGTAGGCGGAAGCCGGCTTTACGTCCACCGCATTGACGGCCAGGCCGTTGGTCCCGGTCCCGGCCTTGTAATAGAATTTCGGGATAAAGACCATGATGGAGCCATCAAGATAAATATAATTGCCGAAAGTGGGCGAGGTGGGGAACTGGTTATTGGCAAAGGGAATCATGCCGGGAGGTAGGTTAGCCGGATCGCAGATACCCATACTCGCCCCGGGTGCTCCCATAGGCTGCATATCATTGACTTCTGCGTATTGTGCAATCCGGGTATCCACATAGGTCTTGACGGCCTTCTGTGAGGGATATTTGGTGTCCGAGTTGGCTGCCAGGGTGCCGTCGGTGTCCTTATTGGCAACGGCTTCCTGGGCCACGTTGGTGACGTTACCCAGGCCGACCATCGTGGCGGAAATGCCCGATACGGTCCCTGTAAAAGTGGGCCCGGCAAGGTTAGCTTTCAGATTTAAGGCCGTCTGTTGGGCAGTGGAAACAGGCAAGTCACTAATTGCCACCTTTTTAGTTACGTCTTGAACTACATTAAATATTTCAGTTCCATCCAGAGGTAGGTCCGCAGATGGATAAGCATCTTGTTTAGGCATTTAAACGTCCTCCATGGGCAGACCGTCGCTATCAAGTATGGGACTATAAGATGTGTCGAGTATCTGAATTAATTTTGCGTATGGCGAAATAGCCGCATCAATATAGGCTTCTACATCTTCTTCATAAGCCAATTTTTTCCATACGACAGGCATCAGTCAGCCCCCATATATTTCTTCTGAGCCTGAGCGACCACTTCACTCTCAACCATCTTAAGGACCAGGAGAACTTGCGGGAGAGGTAAGCGTGACTCAGCGATGAAGGCCACGAAACGGTTGTGTAAGGTCCCCATGGTGTCATCCAGGTGGGTCTCGTAAGCCTGGCAAAGTTCGTTTAGGGCCTCAGCTTTATTTACCTTCATTCTCCGCCGCCTTTCGCATGAGTTCCCGCCGCTCCCGGATGGTCAAGGCGGGGGTTACAGGTGGGGTCACCTTCTCCCCCATGAGCTTCCCCAAGATTCTTATCAGAACCTCACGCTCTTCATCAGTCAGGTCCATTAAGCCGCCGCAGTACAGCCGTAGAAAGCCAGTTCGTCCACCTGAAAAACCATCTTGCCGATTACCGGAGTCAGGGCGGCTCGGGCGGTTGCATCGGCCACATTGTGGGTTACCAAGTTTGTGGCCTGTTGTCCGTCAAACTTTACCGCCGCGGTGGGCTCCCCGAAGTCACTGAGTAAAAGTTCATCGGTCCCGCCGTTTTTATGCGAAGCAGCGTGGGCCGCAGGTGCGCCAGCGTCGCCCCAGACAAGCCCGGTAGCCTCAGATGCAAGGGCTTTGAGGACTTGGCCGTCTGTTCCCTTGGTCAAAATGGCCGGAGTACCGGCTGCACTCCCGACGATCAGATCGCCCTTGGCAACAATATCCGACTCCATGATGGCGCCGGCAGATGCTACGTTGTCTGCATCGGTAACGTCGGCCCCGTCTTCCACATTAAGGATAGCACGAACCTCTGTGGCAGTCAGGGCGGCAACATTGCCCCCAGTCTTACGGCCCACGATGGTTTGCTCGGCCACAGTAACTGCGGCGGGAGTATCATCGGTAGTTGCGGCGAGAACAGACTGAGCACCGAACAGCGATTTCAGAACTACATCTTCTTCATAAGCAAGTTTTTTCCAGGTTACAGCCATGATCGTTCTCCTTATTCAACGGCAACATATACACTATCATCAAGCACGTTGTAAAATAAGAACCCTTCCTCTGCGGACTCAGGAGTCAACATCGGGTTCAAGATGATCCCGTTAAAATCAAACGGCTCAGAGCGGCTTTCCCATGCGCCCGTCTCAGCATTGAACTGGATCAGGTCGCCATCGTTACCATCTGGGAAATCGCTTTGTCCATCCAGCCCGTCCCTACCCGGGGGGCCTTGCTGTCCAACCTCAACAGTGAACGGGACCGACTGCGGCGTAGTAATAACCGTCTCAGATATTGCCTCAACGATAGTTGCAACCTCAATCTGCGGGGCTACTACGGCCCCCACATCTTGAGCCTGGATAAGAGCAACTTCCTGTTCTGAGACAATAATGTCGGCCACGTTACGCCTCGGGTTCCCGGGTGACCGTCCCCACCACCTTGACCGCCCCCTGGATATAACTCTGGCGCAAAGTCCCCTTGGTCAGCACCAGATCGAAATAGGCCGTGTTGCAGTCCAAGGCTAAGGTCTGAACGTCGGTAAGGCTGATGGTGACGCTGCCCGAAGGGATATTAATGGCAGTCGTGAAGGCAAGGATCAACGTGTCAGAATCTACACCGGGGCGCATCTCGGACCTAACGGTGTAGTCCGTCAAATCCATGATTGTACCCTGGCTTTTCAGATAGAAGGTCTGAGAGAAATCACGGTCCCGGTAGATGGTTAAGTCGTATTTAGCCGGTTTCATTACTCACCCTCACCTACGAATATATCCGGCTGGCGATAAGATAAACTATCGCCTCAACCGTGTACCCACTCGCCCCAGGGTCACCCGAGATGGTGCATTTCAAGGTATTAAGTTCAGACAGGATACGCCGGATGGTGACGCCAAACTCATGATCGTAATTGGCATTTTCAGCTTTTGCAGTCCCGTCCCACATCTGGAACCCGTCAACATCTTCCAGGGTGAGTTGGGCTGTGCGGTTGCCGGTATTGTCGCTGTTACGCTGATGAATATGCAAAATTTCGCCTTCCAGGACAAGAGACTCACTCTGGATAAGATCGGCTCCGGCCGCACCGTTGGCGAAATTGAAAGTGACTCTTTTCCTGATCCACCTGGTTCCCTCCATCGCCTTTTCCTCCTTTCCCTATGTCGTAATTACACAACTATTTTCGTCAAAAATACAAGGGGGTAAATTACAACCCCAGTCCTGAGAGCCCAAAATCTCTTTTCTTGCGAGTGCGTTTGGGCTGGCCGATCAAAGTGCCTATGCCTCCTAAATCCACCAACCCAAAATCTGACTCCAAGACTTTGGATAACTCCTGATTGACTACCGATTCATCGGTATCCGGAATCTCCAATCCATTGTCAAGTTGGGCCAACCTGTTCCGAAATGCTTCACTGTTAATCCCAGGAAGTTTTGCGCCTAAAGCCCTTAATACTTCTTGCTTGTCAGGGGTCGCCGCCTTGTAGCGTTTATAAAATGCCTCCGCTCTTACTTCCGGAGCCAGATGGGAAAGCGATAACCACCACCGGCGATCAGGAACTTCATGGTATGCCTCATAATTCTTGACTTCTCGGATAAGCCGCTTGGTATCGTTCGGGGGTTGTGCCGTGATGTATTGTGAGTAAACTGCCATCCTTTCTTCAAGAGGAAGGCTGAAATTGGCATCAATGAGTTTTTCCAGTTCACGCCGTTGCTTAAACCTTTGGGTGTTCTCCTGTAAAGTTGAACCTTCAATCTCCTGTTGATACGGCACATAAGGGTCGGTGGACCGCATGAGCTTATTCGCCATGGGAAAATTCCCCAAGATTTCCCCTAAAGTTTTCTCCCGATCTTTCTCGGGGAGGTCAGAGAGTATGGACTTAATGCCACCGCCTACCATGGAAACATACGAGTTGGTTGCCGGGATCATCGTACCCAGGGCGTATCCCAGCCGTTCCGGCGAAAGCCCCGTAACCTCACCGGCCTTAATCAAAAGCGGGTGGGTATAGCGGTTATATTCCTCTGACGATTCAACCTTGGGTCCACGCCAGATATCCCGGTTGCGCCAAAAATCTTTATTGGCGAGGTAGCCAATCATGGCCTGGAAAGTCGGAGGTAACTTTTCGTTGGGGACAAGAGGTAAGAAATCGCCCACAGCAGAGGCTATCTGCCTGCCGTCCACTTTCTCGCCTTTCAATAGCGCCATCATGCCTTCAAAGGCCGAAGCGAACACCCTCTGGCCCTGGTCTTTAGCGATACGGAAATAGTGGTAACGTTTATTCCCCAACTCATCCAGATAAGAAAATGGCGTGGTGATAATCCAGTTGGTGACCTTCTCGTTTTCGGGTATCTGGTCCCAAGCATCTTTATTGACCAAAGTGTTTGCCAGGTAGAGGCCGACCGCCAGGGCCCCGATCTGCCCCACCTTCATCATGAACAACTTGGGGTCAGCGTGTGCGGCCTTAGCAATCATCCTGGTCCCCTGGATGCTGGCATTGAGGTAGGGAATAGCAGAATCAGCCGCCTTTGCAAACGACCCACCTTGAGCGAAATCAAGGTAATTCCGAGCCGCCCATGTAGCTTCTTGAGGGGCCTTGCCATTCTTGAGTGCTCGGTTCCGTACAGCCAACCGGGTAAGGATTTCTGAGGTTTCACCGACCCATCCAAGGTAATGCTGTATGGTGCCGAACACACCCGGCAACCTCTGGACCTGCCCCTGGTTGGTCAGGAAACTCATGCCGCCACCCTGATTGATGAAATCCTTGTAAGCCCCCTTGCGCCCGATGGCGTCCTTGGCTACTTCCAAAATATCCTTACCCATCTGTCCAAGATATTTTGGTCCTACCTTGGAATACTCACTACTTACCAACCAGATATGGGCGATATCACGAGGCAAGTTGGTAAGAGCGAAGCCGGGGTTCATCCCAGTAGCCATGGCCTGAAGAATCTTGGCGCCGGAGGCGTAACCAATAATCTGCCCGGCAAGCGATGAGATCATGGGGTCAGACTGCACCCACTCCCGGGCGTACTTGTCGGGCATAATCAATCGTTTTTCCTGCCCGTTCTCCCTGAACTTTATGTAGGTCTCGCCCGCCCCCGGAGACTCATATTTGTAGATCACCTTCTGTGCGGCGGCGGTCATATCGTATTCAGGGGGAGCGTCCTCAAAGCTGAAATTCACCTCGTTCGGGTCAATCTTCACCCTCTTGGCGACTCTCACAATCCCATTGTCGGGAACTTCTTTGGTCAGGTTCCAGAGAGACTTGTTCGCCTCATTCTTCATTATTCTAGCTTGGGTCCGAGCCACGGTCTGACCCAAGAGCATCCGGGAATTATTTTCCAGAGCCTGATCGGAGCCCTCTTCCAAACGCTGAATACCAGAGTCGGGTACGGTAATCTTGCGTCCGCCAGCGGTGAACCCTGTCACGTCCGGGTCGATGTACTGAATGAACCGCCTGGGGGAGTAGTCGCCGTGACTCACCATCTCTTGATAATTCTGCTCATTAATCAATCCAGCATCCCGCATGGCGGTGAGATTGTCCTTCATGGCGGCAAAGTAAGCATCGGCTCGGGCGTTAAGCCTTTTGGCAAGGGCGGGCGGCATACTGTCCAGATAGGCTTGATGGTCAGCCGCACCCAACATCCCCGGGTGCATCATGTCGGGCTTATAGGCCTCAATGGCAATAGTGCGCCGAGACTGAATGACACGGTTCAGAAGTATCTCGTCCGCTTTACTCAAGCCGTCGTAAATTTTCGAGTTAGCCACTTCCAAAATCTGTTGGGCTTTAGCCGATGCGCCCCGACTCAAGTCGTGGTTCATAATGACTTCCCTACCTGCTGCCCCACCCTCAGCGAGAAGTTGCTTCTTGATGTTGGCGGCAGTATCCACGGTGAGGTGTTTCATTTTCTTCCACAGTTCGCTCAACTTGGTTGACCGCAACTCTTTGAACTGAGACTCGTCTCCTTCGTACATCTCTTCTACCCGGCGAGCTTGAGGTTCTTGAGCAAACCGAGTTTTTTTAATGAGATATTTGACTTCCGGGGGTTCGCCCTGAAGGCGAGATGGGGCAATGGACTCTGGCAACCCGCCTTTGGCGATCTGCCCTCGACTTGGCGCCAACGCCTCCGGTAACCCGCCTTTGGCTTCACGCCCCCACACCTCCCCGCTCCTGACCTTCTCGAACACACTCTCCGCGTTGGGGAAGATAGACCGATAGATGTTCCGGAAGAAGTCGAGGATCTTCTGGAAGGCGGTGTCGGGTCGTTCCTTGGGGTTCCACTCTTCATAGGCCCGAGCCCTGGCTTCCACGTCACCGTACTTCTTTTCCAGCGCAGCGATCTCACGGGGAGTCAGTACCATCTCTTCAGCGGCATGAAGGATTTCATGGTGGAGCGTGGCGCCCCCCTCGCCCTTCGCCAAGGTGATGATCCCGCCCTGGTCTATCGGCTGCCAGCGGCCGGCAATGTAGTCAGTCGGCCCAAGCTCAGTCTTACCGTAGGCGTTCAGAGCTTCCTTTTCCACCTCGATAGTACCGTTCTGCCAGATGAGGATGCGCCGGCCATCGGCCAGGGTGACCTCGTGGGTGTTGGGGATAAACGTGGACTCGGTAACCTTGGAGTCTTTCCCGAACGCTTTCTGCAAGGTGTCCGTGGTGATGAGGGGTTCAGTCACCCCGTTCGGTTCACCCGTCTTGAACCGCGGTGCCTCCATCCCCACCATGGCAAAATCGGGGAAACTCTTAGCCCACTCCTTCCCGCCCCACTCGCCGTACTTGGGTGCGTAGACCGTATCGTAGACATCACGGGGTACTATCCCGGTGGACAGGGCGTAGTTGAGTTCCGGCTTGGTCAAGCGGTCGATCTTGGTGGATAGGTCCTGGAGGCGGAAGAGGGTGTCACCGCCCTCGCCCGGCTCTCCAAACAACCCCCCGGTGCCAGGGAGTGACTGCATTTGGTGAGAGTCGCCACCTGAGTCAGACATTTTTTGCAGACGCTGACGGCGCAACTGGTCAAAGACCTTTGGGTCTTTAGCCATCCTGACGATCTGATCGGTAGGCCCGTCAGGGAAGGTCTTTAAGACAAGTTCGAGGTGGTTCGCATCTAAACCAGGATTATCGGCCTGGATGGTGTCAAGGCGAGCGGTTAATCTTGAGGCGGGTTTTTCACGGGGGCTAAGGCCAAGGGCAGAGGCGGCGTCCCAAGAGGTGTCGAGGTTTGCTGCTCCTGCGCTACCCTCGCTTCGGATAGCCTCTCTTTCAGCAGCAATTTCTCTCTCAACATCTGCCTCAACTCTGGCGAGTGCTTCGGGAGAGAGTCCTTCTCTGGCGGCTTGCTCTTCGATGTCGGCATAATGATCCTCGAACTGTTGTTCGATGCTCTTTTGATTTAAAAACTTTTGATAGCGTCCGTCAACAAAATAACGCAACATATCTTCGGCATCTGTGAAATGGCCGAACTGATCGGGGAAATGGGTCTTGGCTTCCTCAAAGGCGATATCGGGTGCCAGCCCGCCTTTTTTGAGTACCGTTCTCCCAAGCGCCATCTTCTCTTCCGGAAGATTAAAATTCCCAGTGATTGCGTAGGCTTTAGGGTCGATCCCGCCGATGTTATGAAGGAGGGCAGCAAGATCGTTTCGTTCGATGGCCCGCTGGGGGTTAGAACCTTTACCTTTGGTCTGTCTGGGAGTAGTCTTTATCCGGGCCTGGGCCTGTTCGGGAGTCTCCGCCGCAAACACCTCCGGCGCACCCTGCCGTGACCCGTGGGTCGCCCGGAACTCTGCATCGGTCCCCGGTGCCTCGGGCCGACCCCCCAGGGCAACGTCAAGTTTGTTCTTCCGGGGAGTGGGGGCATTCTTAATTCTGTAAGAGGCAAAATCCCCCATCCGATTAACAGTCACAGAGGCTTCGTCTCTCTTGGCCGCTGATATAATACTCTGTATGTCTGCTTCAGATAATCCTTTGAGATTAACCATCCCAAGCTCATTCTTATTTGCTCGCCAATGGTTTAAGGCTTTATCAGTAAGCGGAATATCTGTACCTATGTCTTTAGGGTGAACAGAACCCTCAATAACTTTCCATCCCTGTTTATTCCCACCAGTGGTATAGTTTTTTACCCCAGTGGTAGGAACAGCCCATGCAATAACTTTATTTGGGTCATTTAAAGGCAAATTATGACGATTCTTCTTCGGAGAGGTGGACTTAGGAGTAACTCCCCCCTTCCCCAGTCCGGCCTTCTCGGCAAGCGTCGGGGGGGCGGGGGTGGTGGATTCAGGAAACAAAAGTTTGGTAACTGCTCTGGCTTGAGAATCGAGTATTCTTTGGGCTTGTCCGAACCCTCCAGGTTCTTCCGCAAGTTGCTCCAATCTTTCATTGAAAAGTTCCGCTATTCCAGCAGCAGGATTCCCATACCGATTTCTTGCCTCAATAATATCCTTGATGGGAATTTCATAAGAGTCAGCTTTTTTCCGGCCAACATAACTGTCTATCCGAATGTTATCGCCTACGATTGTGGCCCTCTGCGGCGCATTTCGGACACCTTTATCGTAGATAGTTGCTACACCCCCCTCAACCCCACGCCCCGCCTGCGTTTCCAGACCGAGGCTCTGAGATGCCCCAGGTTGGCCGGTAAGCGATGAGGGAATGGTAGGGGTAGGGGGTGATTGCGGGGTGACTTCCGGCGCAACTTCACTTTTCCCAGCAATCGGCCACATCCACCCGGTAGCCAGACCATTCTCCGGCAAGGTGTAGTCAAACATGTACTGGCCCGGCATCCCTTCCGACTCCGGCCAGACACCTTTGTAAGTTAATTCCTCCGGGGTAACCCCCCGCTCTTTCGCCAGGGCGTCACGAGCGGCTGTGATCTCCGGGGTGAGTTCCACTGTGGTGGGTTGAAGGGTTGGCTCGGGTATGGTGGTCGGGGTGGCTTGCGCCTGCTGAACCCCCTCTGATAATGTACCAGGCGCATTAGCCGGAGCGATCTCTTCCGGGGCAGGAGTAGTGGCCGGGGTAGCAGTACCCCGTTCCACACCGGACCCCATGGGCTGGTCGGGAAGTTTCGGGGTGGGGGAGGTGGCCTCTGCTGGCTTCGGCTTCGGTTCCGCCACCGGTTGCGTAACGCCTGCTTGCGCTTCCACCGGCTGTGTCAAGTCGGAGGCGGGTTTACTTTCCACAACGGGGGTCCTGGAAGGGAGTCCCATGGGCTGTTCGCGTTCCGCGGGGGTGATCGCTGCGGCCGGAATCATGGGGGCATCGGATGTCTTATTCCTACTTTCCTGTAACCGCTTCAATTCTTGCAACTGACGATGCTGTTCAATATATTTTGGATTTGTGAGCATGCCTTCGATATACTGATTAGCCATCTCTTCGCTATCAAAAGTGGTTGTCCCAGACAAGCCTTTTACTTCGTATTTATCTCCCTTCTTAGATAAAAAAAATTCAGGTAAATCAGTTGATGTTGCCCCCACCTCATCCGTAACGCCAGAATCAGCTTTGTTTTCTACAACGATCTGTGAAGTCGCCTCTCTCTCAGCTTGGTTAAATTCTTCGGGCGAGTTCGTAGGCGATGGCGGAATCTTGTCTATGATCGCTTGAACTTCATTGAATTTTTCATCACTGATATTGTTCTCTTTTTTCCAATCCAAAACGTACTGATTATAGAGGCTATTAGCCGCTTTACGTTGCCCAAGAGCGTTCATCCCCGCATTGACCGCATGGATACCAAAACCTGTCAGGAAACTGACAGCCAGGGCGCCAGGGTCGGTTTCTCCGGTAAGAGCATGGCTGCCAGCAAAAGCCGTACCTGTCGCTGTCGATGCGAGCCCCTGCTGTATCCACGGATTCTTGGTGAGTTGGTTGAACGGGATGACCTCAGCTACGCTAAACAGGGCCGCATTGGGGATGGACTTAATGAAAGCGTCCCGAGCCTCTTTGACCCCGCCACCCTGCCCAATCGTGCTCAAAACATCAGTGGTTCCAAAGTTAAGGGCATTGTTCCCCAAAGTTCTGAGAAGTTTAGCGGTAGGACTAAGAGCCGCTTGGGTCGTTTTCCCCAAGATGCCAGGGATGGCCTCAGTCACCGCTCCCGCAACTGGTAAAGTTAAGCCCGCAGCCTTCAAAACTGCGCCGCCCAAGAGGTAAGGAAGAATACCGCCCACAACTTGACCGACAAACTCACCACCTTTCATGTACCAGGGGTCATCCGGGCTGGGCTTGAACTCATCCGGGGCCCCATATTTTTTTGCAGCCCCGGTGATAAGCCGGAAAATCTCAGGACTTTCTTCCGCTCCGGTGACAGCCTTGGTAATTGGGCTGATAGTTTTGTCCACTATCGTCGCGGCACCGTGTAACATATTCAGAGTAGGTTCAGCTACAACCTTAGCAGTTTTCCCAATGGTATATGCGATATCTGTCCCTACGTCCTGGCCAACCAGGGCAATAGAAGTTGGAAGCGCACTTTTCCCTTCTTGCTGTGCTTGAGCGGTAACGCCATCAAACATATTGTCCAAAGCGTCTTTTTGACGAGGTGTAGATCCAGTGCCCGGCAGTTCAAGCGAAGGCATAGATTGCCCTCCATTCTGAGCCGCAGAGGTTATGCCAGCGAACATCTCATCTAAAGCATCAGACATGATCTACCTCATTGCTACCATTTAGGCGGTTCTTCATTAGGGTTAGGGGTAGGCCACAAACCCGAGTTCTTCACAGCATTACCAATAGCCCCAAACCCAGTTGGTATCGTATCGCCTGGTGCAGGGGCGTTACTGGCAGACCATGCCCTTATCGGATTGATAATTTTATTTTTGATAGTTTGATATCCCGCAGGCGGTTCTTCGCCCAACGGTTTCGCAAATTGATACCAAGGAGTAGGACCGGGGAGTTGTGCCGCCGACGGCGAACCTTGAGTAATTTTCTCGACTGGGGAAGCGTTAGGATTACCGCCTAACTGTTTCCATTCTCCATTACTGTAATTCCATTTTGGGTCTTTAGCGTAACTTTCCGCTAAATATTTCTGCCCCTCCCACCCGCTTTTGCTTGGCCCAAGTTTTTCGATGACGGCATAATCCGGGGTCTTCAGGTGCCGATTTGCCTCAAATATCTGTTGAGGGCCGTAACTCTGTAATACCGCCATCTCTCCATCGGTCATACTGCGACCGTTCCGTTGAGAAAAAGTGTTGGCAAGTTGAGGGATAGTCTCGGTTTTCCAACGAGTTTGCATACTCTTTAGGGCAGTATCGTGAGCTACCTGTTCTGGATTTTTGGTGGCATCACGTTGCACCCCCGAAGGTATCCATCCCCGCCGATCCATTTCCTGTAGGTCGTAAGCCTTGGCCGATCTTTCATGCCAAACCTTATCAGCGTTGAGTTCTTTTTCCGCCCTTAGTCGCTGCTCCATCTGCTGCTGTTGCTGCAACCCCTTGAACCCTTCAGGCGAATACCAACGGCCTTTATTCCCTCGGGAATCATACCCCTCAGTGTACGGTGCCCCGCCCGCCTGGACCCTGCCACCCTCAGCCCTGGGGACCGCTGCCACCCCCCGAAAAGCATGGTTCGGGATGATCGTTCCGTTCTGGTCGGGCACCATCAGTTCCGGCCCCCGCTCGCCCACCCAGTAAGGTGCGTTACGCCTGACTGGGCCGCCACCGGCTCTGGTTAAATCATCATTCAGCGGAGGGAGCCACGGTGAGGGTTCGTCGGGGATAAAAGTTCCCTCATTCCGTTGGATAGAAGTGTATTGGCGGGGAGTTTGAGCTTCCTTGAGCCGGGAATCCGCCCCGTACATCTGCCCGTACAGCCCTTGATCTATACCGTACCTGGAAGTGTCCGCCTGCGTACTCGCATTGCTCATGGCGGTGCCTGCCTGGATGTTGGCAATATTTTCTCTGGAATTAGCATCTATATTCGCCGCCGCAATCCTCCCCAGGTTTCTTTCTGCCTCAACGCTTTGGTAACTCATCTTGCAGCCTCCTTAGATACCGTTGCCTTCTGCATCCTGGTAAAACGACACAGGAACCAAAGTCCATACATCTGTACCGAATAAGTTCTCATTACTTAATATATTCGTATCTTCATCTTCCCAAGACTGTACTACTTTTTCTGTTTCCACATCTTTTAGGACAGTAACACGATCACCCACTTGGTACTCTGTGAAATCTGACGGTTTAGCTATTATATCATAATGATTTCTCCATGATACTTTATATTGTGGATATGGTATCGTATCAGTTGGCGCAATAACTTCTATTACTATCGCACTACTGTAATATATAGTATCAATAAAATTTCCAGAGTACATGAACGGTAGCGATTTCTGCTCTCTACCACTTGCACCCCATGGGTAACCAGGGTACAACTTAACCGCCATGCTTACAAATTCTCCGGGGACCGGGAAGCGCATATCTTCTATTCCATCAATGGTGTATTCCACATAAAACCACCAATGTTTCTCCGGTGACCCCATGCCAAGTGATACGGTCTTGTTGAAGAACTGAGTTGTTACGCCACTCTCACCCTTCCGCCGTACCCCGGTCTTATTCAGCAACACCCGGTCCTGATCCTGTTCCGGCCAGTCGAAATGAGGCTTTGATACCGGTGCCGCCCTTTTCCCATCACCAGGGATAACAATGACATCATCCACCCGGCTGGAATACTCCCCGATCATGGTGAGCATCAGGATCACGTCCACTTGGTAGCCACCCAAAAAGTTGATCTTCAAAGTGGTGCCGTCCAACTTGTACTGCGCCACGAAGATGCGGTAATCCGGCCCGTCTTTAGGAACAAACGGGTAAATCTTCAACCTGTCAATCATGGGCTGGAATATGCTGCCCTCAGTGATCTCAAGGCTCGGTTCTTTATCCAGATACCCCCAGGTGAGAGCTTCGCCGTAGAGTTCCTGTACCCGTTGCTCAGCCTCTTCATCAATCCTCCGGATCGACTCGTTGGCCGTGTCCTGCAACTTCTTTATATCGGCGTAACTCATTCCAGCACCTAAGAGATCGTCTTGGTGGTGTAGTCGGCGGAATTAATGAATCTCTGAACATTCCTGCGGGTGCTGGCTACAACTTGGGCGGCGTAAACCAGTTGTTGACCCCAGGTATCCTTAGCGTCCTTGGCAATGGTGGACGCTGTGCGGGCGTTCAACAGGTTCAACCGGACATTGGTTAAGGCGTTCTGAAGGTACTGCTCATTCGAGATATTCACTCCCATCCGGGCCTTCTCATAATCAAAGGTCTCCAAGGAGTTATCCATCTCGGTTTCCCGCAAGGCCTCCTGCGCTTCGTTGGCTACCAAGTTCTGACCGATCTCAGCCTGCAAGTTCGCCTCTGCCAGAGTCAAGATCAACTGCGTGGCTTCCTTGGTATCGTACAGGTCCAGGGCATCTTCCAGGTGAGATTGGATGTAAGTGAAGCCGGCTGCAATCTCTTTCTGACCCACATCCAACTTAATCTTGCTCAACTGTTTGGTCAGGATTTCAGCGTAGATGCTGGCAACGTCGGCCTGCAAGGTGGCCTTGTCGGCCTCAGCCATGTACTGCTCAGTCTCAGCCTGGATGACTTTGATATCGGCCTCGCCCGCGGCAATGTCGGCCAGAAGCGCCCGGACGTTGGCCTTGGCAACTTCAACTTTAGCCTTGGCCAAGTCGGCCTCAACCTGCGCCTTGGCGATCATCTCGTAATAAATCTGGGCGTTGATCTGATCTAAGCGGAGCCCTTCCTTCGCAACCGCCAGTATTGCTTGCCCCTCAGCCACGGCCAGTTGCTCAACCTCTACCAGTCCGGCGTACTCCTTAACCCCCATGATAAGGGACTTAACCTTGGCATCTCGAAACATGGCGGCTAAAATATAATCATCTGCCGCTCGCTGGATGACGATCTTGGCCCGCCCCGTGGCGACCTTGGCATCGGCAATCTGGCCGTCCTGAGTCACCCCGGCCCGTTCCAGTTCAGCGGTCCTATCCCGCTGTCCTCCCTTGATGTCCCAGACCTCGTCGCTGACCGCCATGGTGTTCTCGACCCCGGCGCCCGCAAGCAAGTTCTCTGCGGTCTGCTGCTCGTCCAGAGGAGTAAGGAGCCCGCCCAAGTCCATGTTGACCCACAGAGAGTTGTTGCGCTCCCGGGTGCGCTCGACAAGATTCAGTTTATCAGTCGCTTCACTCATCTTGCGCCTCCCTATATAATCGTATCCCAAGTGAAATGAGTGCCTTGGGACGATATGTACTCAGTGGTGTTGGCCGATGCTTGAATCGCCAGAACATGAGCGTTGGTCTTGAGCACGATATTGGCCAAAATTGCGCTCAACTCTTCCGTCAAATTACTGATCTCTTCTCCCGTGGTGGCGATGTTGGCGTTCACGTCTATCGCATGGCGGGCGAGAGAAGTATCCAATTTCAGGTCTATCCCGTCCTGCTCCAACCCTTGTTTCTTAGTCAAGATGCTGTCCCGAACGCTGTTGCTGTACTCCTGCAAAACCCGTTGAGATTGAGCCCTGGCCAGAGAGGTGGCCCGCTCAGCCTGGGAATATTTCTGCCGGGCCGTTTCCAATTCGTTCTCAGCCGCCCGGGTGAGGTGGTTGGCAACTTCCTCGCTGTTCTTCAAGGTGATCCGGTCGTACCCCAGCATTTCAATGGCTTCCCGGATGGGAATCTCAGCGGTGATCGCTGCGGCCAAGTCGAGCCGAGCGTCGGCTTTCTGGATGTAGAACGGGATCATCTCCCGCTTGATGGTAGCGACAATCTGCTCGGCGGCCAGGACCTTGGAGAGGGAGTCGGCCCGGCGTTGCTCAGCGGCCAGAACAAGTTGCTCGGCAGCCAGAACGGCGTAAATGCTGTCGATGATTTCCAACTTCTTCTCCGCGGTGGAGAGTTGAGCCTGAACCAATGCGGCCTCAGCCGGCAATGTCCGGTTCTCAGCGTCCACCAAGTCCTGCTTATGGATGGTAATGCGCCGTTCCGCCTCAGCCCTGTTCTGCATAATGGCGACCGTGCGCTTCTCGGTCTCGCTATTCATCCTGGCAACGTCGGCCCGCCCGGTATCCCGGAGAGCGTCGGCCTGGGCGGCCTCGATTGCCAGAGCGTTCATGAGTTCTTCTTTGTAAAGGTCCATGGCGAGCTTCGCAATCTGGACCATGTACTTCAGTTCAAACTCTTGCTCCTGGAAGATCACTCCGCGGCGCTCTTCATAAATCTTGCCGTTGACTTCCACCAGTTTACCCTTGGCGTCCTGAGTGGCCGCCAGGATAGCCGCCAAGGTATCACCCCCGGGCATAGCAAACCCCCGGCCAGCGTTCTCGGCCAATGCCTTTTCTACGCCCCCGGTGAGCTTATCCATGATCTCATCGGCAGCTATGGCGAATTTTGCGGATTCGAGTCGGTCAAATCCCATACTGCTATCTCCTGGCAAGCGTCAGAGCCACGATCTCCAACTGATCTAATCGTGTAAAGTCAGCGATGTCTATGGTCATTTCTCGTCCCTGTAAATTACTGGACACCTGAACCCGCCCTTCATCCACCTCAAAATATCCTTCATCTTCTCCGGCCTGGACCCGCACCTGAACATCGTCCCCGCAGTTCCCCAAACGTAAGGCCCGGAGCCGTTTATATCTATCAGTCCCGAAGTTCACCGGCCCAATGCGCGCTCCCGTGTGAATAGGGGCACCGTCGTCATCCGCACCCTCAAGTAGGTAGATACCGTCCGGCCCCGCACCGTAGGCCTTGCCCTGATGGATAGCGAAGCTGTTGAAGTTGAACCCGGTGAAGTATGCGGGCTCAAAGTTCTGGCCGCTTAACGCCCAAGTATCCGTGGTGGTATCCAGGATTACGTCGGGGTTCACGATAAGGATGGACCCGGCTGCCACAAACGCTGCCACGGGGGGCATGATGAAGCCAACGGCGCTGTCGCTCCCCACCAGGATACATGGGGCGCCGGCGCCGGTGAACGCAACGAAGGCGGATACGGTGGGCTGGTCGGGAGTTCCTAACCCGCACTCCCCGGTAACCTCGACACACCCCGCCGCGATGAAAGCGGTGGTCAGGGCGGTCGGATAGATGACCTCCAGCATGGGGAAGAAGAAACCGCCCGTCTTGATGTACCCGGCTGCAACGAACTCGCTAACCTGGGGGAAGATGGAATCGACCTGGCAGGGGGCCGTGATCGCAACGGAACCGGAGGCTGCGTACTCGTCCGGGGTGATCGTGCCGGGGCCGGCTGAGGCCACCTGACAAGGGCCGGTGACGGCGATGTAGCCCGCAGCGGTGAAGGCGGTGACCAGAGGCGTGGGTATGAGGCAAGGGCCGGTGACCGCAACGTAACCATCAGCGGTGAAAGCATCGACTCCCGGGGTGAAAGTGTCGTAAGCCGCCTCATCGCCGCCGACGGAAATGCTACCAGAGGCGGCATAATCTGCATCAGATACAACTGCCCCGGTAACTAAAGTAGTCTCAAACGATGGTATAAAGGTAAGCGGGAAGTCTGATATAGCCGAATCGTAAGGAGGGTCGTCCGCTAAAAAACTCAGGTTAATCAGGCCATAACCAGTCAAATCATCGACACCCGGCTCAACCGTGGCCCCGAGGGCCAGCAGGACGACATCAACTTCCCCGTCATAACTCCGAGGCATTGCCCCTTGACCATTCGTAGCCATATTGACACGAAGGCCATCTGCGAAAACTATATCTTGACTAAACTCAATCCAAGGATTTAATTGGTTTAAATAACCATTTTCTGGATATGTCCTTGCAATTTCATCTTCTGGAAGGTCATTTGGTCCACAGTTATAAAAGTAAATACCACCATAAGCGTGATGTTGTGCCTCGTCTTCCTCAACAAAGCACATTAAACCTAATTCAATAACTAAAACATCACCACTCTGACATTTAATTGAGTTTAATTGTATAGACGGAGGACAATAGCGATTAACTAAAACACCATTGACAAAACAAGGTGAAAATTCTGACACAAGTTCTGATGGTAAATGTTCTAATAAAATACCTCGCTCTATAGACATATCACCGCTAAAAACTCTAATCACTACTGCACTACACATTAAACTTTCAAAAGACAATTCAAATGCCGGAATCTGCCCTTTTACTGAACCACTAATTATTTGTTCTGACAATGGATCTGAAACAAATTGTAGCAATCCTCTTGCAACTGGTATCGGATAGGTAATTGAAGAGTCTCCACTACCATACGCACTTCCTTCATATTTTAAATAATCTCTTTTTTGATCTCTATCTAATTTTAGCCCAGGTTGCACACCAGTATAATCATAGCTATCCTTTACCCATTTATTATATGGATCGGGATAATTATCTACATATCTACCAGCGGAATAATATAACCGAGTCGGCATATCTTCACCTACACTGTAATCGTGGGAACAATCTGAATACCTTTGCCATTCACTACATAGATAGGACTATACAAATAATCGAGGCTTAAAAGTATCCCAGTTGTCCCGGTCAGGCTGGTACAAATAAAACTCCCATAAATCAGTCCAAAGTCTGCACCACTAGCCTGGAAGGTTTGTACAGCATAATCCGCTTGACTACCATTTATGTCCCAAACCCCCCGAGTCAGGGCGATGCGAGCATAGCCGCCCGTGGTGGGTTCGGTAAGGTCGGCCAGGGCGACGGACACCAACGGTGGTACGGCATCCATGTGTAATCCCAAATAGAGCGTAGTGTCCACCGCCTGCGCTCCGAACAGGATATTTAGGATACGATTGCCACCTTCATCTTGCCATTGTCCAGGCATTAAGTTCCCCTTTAACTGGCATTCAATGCTGCAATAACTATAACTGGAACGGTATCAAGGACATTGTATGGTCCATCCGAGAACTGTTCGATAGCGATAAGAACTCCATCTCCACTTGCGGCATCACAGATAAACCAACCGTCGATAGTCCCCCAATCATCCCCGGATGGAGTAAAGGTTTTAGCCGCAGCCGTTATTTGCCCTGTGCCGGCCGTCAAGGTAAAATCAGCAGGTGGAATGGCGATGCGAGCATAGCCGCCCGTGGTGGGTTCGGTAAGGTCAGCCAACACCGTATCGGCTTCTGGAGGGTCCCCGTCGTTATAAAAAAGACCCAAATAAATATCTGGGGGCGTAGCCTCTTTAAAAAAGACATCCATCAACTGATTAACGCCAACTGCGGGCCAAATGCCTGGCATAACTTTCTCCTTATAAATCCTTCGCGTTGTTCTGTAGATATGTTCTAATTTGAGCCGCTGTAACTGCCGGATACCATGACTTAATTAAAGCCGCCGCAGCAGCGACGACCGGACAAGCTGCCGAAGTGCCACTATCGCAAAAATAAAGCCAATCGGAACCAGGAATCGCTATATCGGTATAGGTGAAACCAGCCAAGGGTCCAACTATAGCCACACCTGGCGCCGCCACATCAACCTCTGATCCCCGGCTGGACCAGTCTGCTACCCGGTTATGGAAATCTGTAGCTGCTACGGCGATAACTGAGTCATACTTACCTGGATATCCTACTGGGTAAGTATCAGGACCATCGTTGCCTGCCGAAGCTATGAGCAAAAGTCCTGCGGCTGCGGCTGCTATACAAGCGGCTTCTAAAATCGAATCCTCTTCTTGTTGCCCAAGACTCATGCTAACAATATGTAGGCCGTGCTCCCGAGCCCAATCAATACCTGCGGCAACATCAGCAGCATAACCGCTACCAGCGGAATCAAGCACCTTGCACACATAAAGATCAACCCCAGGCGCAATTCCTTTAAAACTTCCTGGAAGGTTATTATGTTGCTCTGCGATAATTCCACAACACCATGTTCCGTGATCCATGTCGTCTTCAGGATCACTGGTGTCATTCACAAAATCATAGCCACCCTTATAAGGAGTAAATCCCTCATTCCAAAATGCCGGGTGAGCTTTTTGGATTCCGGAGTCAATAACGCAAAGTTTCACTCCTTGCCCAAATATCCCTTTTCCCCAAGCGTACCCGGCGTTTATTTTCTTGGGACCCCAATCTATATTCACGCCTGCCGGATTATAGGGCTGAACCGGGGTGTTATGGTAAGTTTCATAATCCGCAATCCTAACCTTGGGTGACTCTTTAACCGCCGCCACAAGAGGGTCCGCCCGTAGTGCAGCAACTCCAGCATCATCGGTATTCACGGTAAAAATGCGGTTATCCCAGCCCATCGTCCATTTGCGCTTAGTGCCATAATCCTGTGCAAGTTTATTGGAAACTTCGATTATCGCCTTGGGCAAACCTGTGACCGCAGGGCCTTTTAGGTGGACAGTGACCGTCCGCTTTTTAGGCCTAAAATCCACTCGGCAAGATTTATTCTCAAACATGACAGTCCTTGCTATAATGAATTATGTGGCTTAACATAAAGATCCCATGATTCCGGTGAATCCAATTCTTCTTTAGCAAAAACAGTATCGGGATATACCTGCCCTGGTTCCTTACGATATAATTTATTATTATTGTATGCTTCTTCTGTAGTATCATAACTTACAATATTATCCCATAACTCTGGATAATAATTACCTACACTACAATACAAATAAATCTCTCTCTTGTAATAAATTGTTTCTTCAATAGCATACGGATAGTACCTAATAATAACTATAACTAATATTGGCCCAATTATCGCTTTATATCCTAAAAAAATAATTCCTTCATCCGTAGTTTCTTCAAATAATAATTGAATTTGTTCAGTTAATCCTAAATCTAACCCATCTGGACCATCTGTAGGGCCTGACAATGATATTGTTCCTGTAAACATGGAAAATGAATAACTTCCGCCACTTCCAGATATATTGAATATATTTTCACCTACTCTTGGGATGCCATCATAAAAACCCATTACATATTGCGGAATACCATCTTGGAGCAAAACTTTTACTTCATCGCCACAGCGAAAACTTAAAAGGGCATTATTATTAAAATCTGTAGCTAGGGCACCAGACACGTCCCAATAATGCGGCCTCGAATGATAAAAAAGCGGAATGTAATCACTGACACCCCAATCCCCTTCAACCTTTACAGAAGACCAAATAATTATTGATGTTGGTAGATTATTTTCCCAATAGAATGCCGTGGAGCCATCGCCACCGTCCCCGATGACTCCTTTGGCGTAAGTTGTCTTGCAAACATCCGCAAAGTCAGAATGATTAATACGGTAACTGTCCGTGTATTTTTCTTCGACAATCAAAGATGCCGCATTAACGGAACTCGCAGCTATCCCCGCTGGGATAGAACTCGCTATTGCATAGATACCAGTTGGTGCCAGGGTAATCAGGTCAGTCATGGGTTACCCCATTATGAACCACTTGCGAGTGCCATCTTGTGATCCCAGGTGATAGATTGGCCGACAGCCGTCACAGCGATCCCACTCGCGAAGGCCCAAACTCCAAGTAACCGTTTATAAGCGTCGCCCGTGGTCGAAGTATTTGAAACGGCCACTTTTGCCCCGGCGACCCACAATTCCTCACCATCTTGGAAGGTGCCAGTTTTGGTTTTAATGTCGATGTACCCGGCCCCGGCAGCCGCCCATGTGCCCGATTGCAAGCTCACCCCAGTAACAACGCCGGTCGCCGCGCTGGTATGCCCGGTCACGGTGTCGCCTACCTTAATCTCGGTCACAGCACCGTCGAAGGGGATGACGTAGGAGATTGCGAAAACTCCATAAACTGTCTTGGCATCAGCCACGTCAGTTGCGGTGAACGTCCAGGTCTGCACCGCATTGTCGTAATCCGCCTGAGCCTTACCTGTAGCGTTCGTATAGACGAACCACTTGTCGGCGGTCAGGGCGTTCTCCACAATATCGTTGGACAGCGCAATCGGCGCATACCCCCGGCCCCCGCCCGTAGCGAGTTCGGTCAGGCTATCAATAGTCATCGAACCATCTGTCCCCGCTTGATTACTGTAGAGCCCCAGGACCTGCGCTTTTTGCAAGAGGATCGCCTTGAGCATTTCTTTTTCGCCCGAGTTCGGGACATAAATCGCTGTACTTGTTGCCATATCTTTTCTCCTATCTTACGAAGTGAATAACTGCCCGTTCTCACGAATCAACCCGATCTCAGTATCCTCCGCTGCAACCGGAACCCCACTTATCGAAAAGATGATCTGCGGTCTACCCTCTCGCACCCGGTACAAGCTAGCCCCCTGGGTTCGGGACACGATCCTCAGCCGGTGTTCCGTAAGGTGAGTCAGGTTCCCCCCATGGGTCCCCACAACTACACCCGTTGGCGACATCCATACCGGCGTGGGTATCTTTGAGGATGTAGCGAAGATGGTTGATAGCACCGCCCCTCCCGCCATGTTGACTGGCATTTCTGCCATGACCATCATACCGGGGACCGCCCCGTCACCCACCCGCTTCATCACCATCTTGCCGGGCTCCGTTCCATCCAGATACCAGGTGGAGGTGAAAGAACTGGCGTACAGCCCCGTGGTAACCGGGGCCACCATGATCAGATCCTCAAGGAAGGGGACGTAATTCTTCACCCGGAACCACTCGTACTGGAAAGGGTCGGAGTAGGACAACTTCTTCCCAGCACACCCCCAGATACGACCGAAGGCTTGGCAGAAGTCAGTGAACCCCAGGGGTGGGGCCACGGTGAAGGAGGGGAGAGGTATTGCCTGGGGCACTTGCCCCGTGACCACCCCGCCCACCACGTTCGCCAGGAATAGTTCTTTCCCGTTGGGATGAGTAACCCAGGTCTGAGCACCGGAGGGCAGGTTATTCAGCTTAATTCCCTGGGGAGCGCCGTCGAAAGTTACCTGAGTCAGCCCCCCATTCCCACCGATACGGCCATATGCCGCCAGGGTGTACGCCAGGATGTAAGTCCCAGGGGGCATGTCGCCGGAGACGATACTGACCTCCGGGGCCGGGGGGAGGGCTACCCCCCAGGACCGCACCGTCATATCATCGAGGTACAAAATCCCCTGCCAGTACGGGGTGGACATGAAAACCTTATTGTCGATCTCAGCGTAAGTCATCCGGGCGTCGGGGCCGGTCACTGTGTCAATCGCCGTGGCCGTGACCCCTTCCACCCGGTAAAGCACCCCCGCCGCTACCACCAACATCACGCTCCCGGACCACAGACTATGTGCCCCAGGTAAGGTGATCTTCTTGGCATGCCCTTGACGCTGAATAAGCACCCCTCCGTCCGTCACCTCAGCGTTCAAGATGAAGGAAGGAGTGATCCGACGCTCATCGTCCAGGAGCTTACCCGGCATCTCAGGGAGATTATTCATCCCGTTAAAGCCAAGGGCAGTAATGGGTTTGGAGGCCTTCATGGGCTACATTCCTGAGCCATAGTGGTAAGGTTTTCCCCCGATGGGGTCTCTGCCACCGGTACGCCGGGGCGGATGGAAATTGATCTGAAAATACCCGAGTAACCCCGTCCCCTGACCACGGGCGCCGAAAAGCCCCTTAGCCAACTCCCCTTGCCAATATTGCAAGGGGCCAGCGGTGAATGCGAAGTCGGTAACCTGGTCCACAATAAACTGGTAGTTCTTGATGATGATCTTGGGGTAGATCACCTGGGGGATGAAATTGAACGGGATGCAGTCGCACACATCGCTGGCATCGACCAGGGCCGCGGGCTTTTGGTAGAACCACAGGTTCAGAATGTCCTCTGCCAGTGGGTGAACCCCCAGCATAAAGTCAAGGCCCTGGGGGATAACCGCGAGCTCCCGGACATTATCTCCGGTGATCGTATGGTCTTTGCTCAGTAGGTAACGATAGTTCTTATAGATATTGTGAATGCGATAGGCTGACCCATCCGAGTTTACCCGTTTCGCCATGAACAAGTTCTTATGGAAGGAGTCCGGGAGCGACCAAAGCCAGTCGGTGGTATCCACCTCGATTTCATAAGGAGTCACCATGGCCAGAGGCGGCAAGTCGTAATCGGTGGCCACTGACAGGATGGCATCGTTAATCCAGCCAACCAGCCATGAGGCCAGAGTGCCATTATCCTTGATGAGGTATCCCAACTCAGCCTGCATCTGGCCCAGGTTCATTCGTAATCCTCCTCATAGCCGTCAGGCGGTTGGCCTTTCCAAGCTGGCCGGGCCTTCCACGGGGTCCCGCATTGAGGACAGCGTTTGTCGGACCCGGGGAAAAGGAGCCCCGTGATATAGTCAGATTGCGGCATCCCCAGGCGACACGCTGGATTTTGGCAGACCCGGATAGTGGTTCCGCTGTCGGACATGGATTACTCCATTGAGGCTGCTTCATCCCCAACAAGTTTTGCCACTCCTGCCACTCCTGCTTCGGCCATCTCGGCCATTTCCCGGTGCATGGCATCTTTGGCGTCGCGCTCTGCCTTTTTGGCTTGCCTGGCTTCCAACGCCTTTTTCCATCCGGGAACCGGTGGCTCCGGATCGGGGGAGGGAGAAGGAGAAGGGGCTACAACCGCCGCTACCGGAGGCTGCGGGTCAACCTTCTGGCCGACCTTGGCCTCCCGGCGAGCGTTCAGGGCTGCCACGGCGCCCCAGAGGATATGTTTGGTCGGGCCGTCTGCCGGCCAATAGTTCTGCAGGGCGTCCTCATCCTCAACATATTCGCCAGTATCCATATAGACCGGATAACCGGTGCCGTCCTCAAAGGTGATTTTCCGAGTGGCAGTCTTCTGCCAGTTATCCTTGTTGGCCCACCAATGCAGGGCTTTATCCAGTTCCACCCCTTCCGGGATGACATCTCGCAATGCCTGTTCACTCTTGATGGAGCCTCCACGAGCATACCGATAGCCGCCCTCGGGGGTCAAAATGATGATCTTCGGCACCCCGGTTCCGCCCATCCAAAACTTGCCCGCAACCCGGACATCACCATGTTTCTTGGTTCGCAGGATCTGTGTCGGGTCGTCCGGGTCCCGCTGCTTTCTGGTTTGCTGTCTTGCTCTGTTCAATGCCATGATGTAATTACTCCTTTATTTGCCAGTTATCCGGACACGCAGGGTCGTAACCCCGACCGCCACGGCGCCCAGTTCAACCATCGGAGCGGCAGCACGAGCGGTTCCAGTGAAGGCCGGGGCAGTGTTGGTGCCAGCGGGAGTATAGGACTCCCCGATGGTGGCAACCTCAACCTCGATATCCAGATCATCGTTGTCGCTCAAGGCCCCAACATCCAGGGTCTTGTTGGTGTCGTTGTAGGCCACCGGTGCCAGTTCGGCACTGTTCTTGGTGATCTTGATGAAGTTATTAATAGACCCGGCATCTGGTTCAACCGGTACGCCTAACAAGCGCCCCAATCCCACGGAAATCTTCAAGCCATCCTGAGTGGCAGTCAGGCCCGTCGCCACTACGCTGCTTATCTGGTCGAAAGGTTTGACCCCGTACTTCCAGCGGTAATCGGGAGCATGAGCAATGGTCTTGTCCCCAGCCCCGAAGGTAAAGGTGATGGTATCCGTCTGGGCGGCCCCCCGGAACAGGCCTGTCACCAGGAAAGACAGGGTGCCCTCTTCCATGACAATATCGCCACCCGTGTCGTTCAGTAAGACAATGTTGACGTTTCGGGAATTGGGAATCTCGGCGTTCTCACCATACGTCCAGGCCCCGGCTGCCACAGCGGCTGCCGCATCAATGACCGCCGAATTGGTGGGTAAGGCCGCCTGATCCACGGTTGCGCTATCCGCTACATCCGCATCAGCCCCCTTGAGGTTTTGGAGGGAGTACGCGTAAACCTTCTCTCCAAACACTGCGGGAGTACCAGAAAACACCGGAGCCGCTACTGTACCAGCGGGGGTAAACCCGGCACTTTGGAAAATCCGGATGGTGCCGTAAGGGGCTACCGGGTCGGCCGCCCGAGCGGTCGAATCATAACGGTAATCGTAGCCATCACCCGGTTGCCGAATATCCATCCAGCGGTAAGGCACCGGCATGTTCATACCGAAATTGCCGGGGGCAGGAGCGGGGACTCCATTGGTGGGATAAGTCAGACTGCCGTCACCAGCCCCAAAGGTTAGGGAGGCATAAGCTTCTCTGCCAAATCCATTTTCAAAAATATTAATGTCGCTCGGGGTGCAAGCCACCACGACATCAGATGCAATCAAAGCACGAGGCATAACATCTCTCCTTCCTTACAAAATGGGCCCCAGGTCAACCCCAAGGCCCACCAGAGATTTACATGGCAGAAGAAATCCCGTCGCTGGCTACGGTGATATCACTCCAATACGGCATGTTCACCAGGCTCTCACCCCGATACTGCATGAAGAGCACCGGCTGATAAACTCCGGTCACGGCCCCTCCAGTAGCGGTCGCCGTTGGAGCGGAAGTCCATACCAACTGATCGCCAGGATGAAGGGCCATCAACGGAGGCAAGGCGTGCCCCTGATAGGTCCCGACCGACGGGATATTGGCCAGTTTCGCCATATAGCGATAGCCAGCGGCCAAGTCGTCATCCAAATCGAAACTGATCAACGGGATACCTACCGCACGGGAACAAGACCCGCCACCGGAGAAGGTAATCGTCTCAGTGGTAGTAGTCGCGGTGGTAAGGCTCTTGAAATAAATCACCCCACTGATGCCCCAGGTGCCACCGATGGCCTTCACGATACCGATGGCCCCAGAATTCCCGCCAGTGGCAATCTCTCCCGCACGGGGCTGGGCGCCGGTGCCACCGGTGAAGGCGATTTGAAGAATGCCAGCCGGCTGCAGCGAGAGAATCAACTTGCCCAAGGCGTTTACCGCGGTGGGGTAATTAAAAGCGGTGGTAACCTGGAACCCCGCATACAGGGGAGCGCACGGGAAATTGGCGGTATAAGTATGTAGCGTCGCGGCAGCATCGACGAGGCTAATGGCGGTAACCACCCCATCGTCGTAACCATTGGGCCGCACTTCAAACAGGCTGCTAATCACTTCGTTGGTAGGCATATTTTGGTTCTCCTTACAGAGTCATATTAATGACCGAAGGTTCAGTTTAAAAAAGGTTAAAGGCTTGAAAACCTTATCATTTTAGCCAAACCGTCGTCCGAAAAATTCCAGAACGGAGCGTAATTGTATATACCGTACCAGAACATGGCGTGAAGCAGGCCGCCCCGGGCACCCCAGTTGGGTTGCATCCGCAGGGAAGGAGTCTCCACTTCGGCATAGGCTACCGCTTCGGCGCCGAAGAACACGGCATCGCTGATGAGGCCGTTGTCGTCGATCTCGTCCGCAAAGGCGTTCTGCCGGTTGATCCGCACGAACCGAATGTTGTGGAGATTACACTGCTCGTTCCGGTAGAGCATGTCGCCCTTGCCCATGGCCTTCTGCCAGGACGCCACATCGGGGTCCAGCAACAGGTTTTCGATGTTGCCGCCCGCCGACAGACAGACGTAATGGTCGTTGCCGCCTTCGCCCTGGTTCCCGATATTGCCTTTCTTGCTGGGCCGGGTGTAGAAAGGGACGTGAATCGTGTCCCACATATAGGCGCTGATCTTCTTGACGTGATCCTTGGTCATGGGGGCTGCCGCGGTGGCGACCGGAGCGCCGCCCGTGCCAAAGGTCAGGCCGGTCAGGGAGGTGGGGGTGGCCACGATCTTCACATCGGAAGACAGGAAACCGTCCCGGGTCGCCTCATTATCCATGGTTTCGGCCTGATGCTGTGCCAGGCGCTCTTTGAAAATCTGGTCGATCTTGAACTTGAACAGAGTCTCCAACTTGTGGGAGAACTGCAAGGCGACGCCATGCTCGGTCACGTCCATGGAACGCTTTCCGAAGGCGAGCATCCGTACCGGGATTTCTCCGGTCTCTTCCAGGCTACCGTCCAGGCTGTCCGGGATGGGCAGGTTGTGATACCAGGTGATATTGTCGCCGGCGTTCTTCTTCATGCCGCCCGGCACGGGCCGCGCAAAAGCTGAAACCCGACATTCGCCATACATAGCAGTCAACATGTCATCAGCGATTTGATGATTTCCTAGCAAACCGCCACCTAAATCTGTCCAAAGGTGTTCATCAGCCATATTGGCCTCCTAAAATTACGGAGATATTTGGTCCATAATCTCCGAAAGGGTTTTACGTTTAAGTGGCTCCTTGGAAGAGGAAAAGTCTGCTCCTTTGCCAAGAGGCCGGTTTCTGTTTTGGTTAGCAAGGGCAGCTTGGCGCTGCGCTTCGGTTTGTTCCACGACTCTGCCGAGCTTCTGTTTGACTCCGGCCACGACCCAATCCACCTTCTCATGGATGGCCTCGACGCCCTTATTCTTCAACTCATTGGGCATCTTGGAAGCCAGAGCATCGAACATGATGCGGTCGGCTGAGTCTTCTTCCATGTCCAGACCAGATGCTTTCGCCAGATCGAGGGCCTTGTTGTACGCCCGGGTGGATTCGTCTTGGATATCTCGTTCGGCCTTGGCCGCTTTCTCAGCTTCACGCTCGGCCTTCACCTGTTCCTTAACGAGGTTTGACACCTCTTCCCTGGACAGGCCAGCGGTTGAACCCATGCCTGATTCCAGCAGGGCTTCGGCGTTGGCCTCGGCCCATGCACCCGCAACATGGTCATCATAGTCCGGGTCTTGCGTGTCCAATTCCCGGATTTTAGCGACGGCCTTCTTGTTGGCGGTACGAGCAACCTCGAAGAGTTTCTTTTTGCGTTCTTCCGGGGTCGCTGGCGGGACCGGAGGTTCTTCCTCCTTCTCAGGCGGCTTGGCCGCTCTCAGTTCTGCCAGTTCTGCTTCCAGGGTTTCACGAGCAACCTTTTCCTCGGCGGCTTTCGTGGTAGCCTCGTGCATCCGGCGCTCCGCTTCTTCACGAGCCCCCTCAGTCTCTTCCCAAGTTTTATGTTTGGGCGTAAACTCGGGCGGCTTGGCTGCGGCCTCGGCTGCTTCCCGCTCGGCCTTCTGCTCTGGGGTTTCTGCTTCCAGGGCAGCTTGTCGGTCTGCTTCTGCGGCCGCCGCTTCCTCTTCCGGGGTGGGCGGTGCCGCAAGGCTCGGGTCTGCGTCCGGGTGATCCATCAGGTGGGCTAGCGTGAGTCTGCCACCTTCAGAACCTTCTTCGCCTTCCGGCAGTTCGTGATCTTCTGGGTCTGGCATGGTGCATCTCCTTTTCTGGCGGGTATCCTTGCGGGCCGCCAGGGGGCCTAAAGCACCCCTCTGGTTATGTCTTCCGGACCGGTATCCCTTTACGGGGCGGCGTCGGCTAAGGCGCTAAGTGGTGCTCCCATCCGCTTCCTGACTAAATTTTTGATCACCGTGGATGGGTCGATTCGCATTTGTAGTTGCTTAAAAAGCCGTGTCTGGGCTTGGCCGTCAGGGTGCTCCATGTAGATCCTGAGCATCGTGGCCTCCATCTCCTGGATGAGCAATTTCACCACCGGACCAAGGTTTGGATCGGATTGAAATTGAATCGCCTCTTGAACGACTTCCTGCTCTTCAATCTCCGCAGCCCTGGCCTGATCGAACCTACCAGGCCCTACACCCCGGCCCATGGGTTGATGCCCGTTCATTAAATTGCTCCTTCAGGTGGTTGCATCCCTTCCGGCATCGCTGGCGGCTGGGCTGCCGTCATGGCCGCCTGAGCATCTGTTTGACCCGCCTGGGCAGCAAATAGATCGGCCTGGGAAAGATTAGCCTCAGCCTCCGCCGCAGCTTTATCGGCCCCAGCCGCATGCTTCGCCGCTTCCGCCGCCGCCACTTGAGTCTGAATCTCAAGCTGCTGCTGCTCTTGCTGGATAGTCGCCTCTTGCTGCTGTTGCTGTTGCTGGTCGATCTGATCGGCCTGTTCTTGTGAAATCAGCACTCCGATGTCAACCAAATTGGTATACTTCACCCGAGCTTTCAGATACGGGTATGGCTTGAGGAAAGGCAAGAATACGCTATTGGGCTGGAACATCTCTTCCATATCCTTCAAGTTCCTCAAATTCTCCTGGTGCTTCATAAAAGCCGAAATGCCAGCGATCTTGAAATTCCCGCTGGTCAGTTTCGGCAAGTTCAGTCCGGTAGGAAACTGCTCCGACACCGGCACCTGATATTTCTGGGCGAACTCCGGGAACCACTGCCGTAGCTCATCAAAAGTCATATTGACCCGTATCGTTTCGGCCATGGCGGTGATAACATTCAGTGCCCCGTCTTCAATGTCTGCCGCAATGGAGCCCATGAGGGTGTTGCTCTGGTCCAGGTTCTGGGCCGCTTCACCTTTGGTTATTTGAGAGCGATATCCAGGGTTTCCTTGAATCGTGGCGCTTATCCCGCTGCCATCGTCCATGATCATGTCGGCCTTGGCCAGCATGGCGAGGATGTCGTTGTTCCGGGTGTTACGCTCAATGGTCCGGGTTACCGGCTGGCCGTTAGCGGTCTGGTAGGTCAACTGAGTCTTGCCAGGGAACACATCGTTGTCCATGGGGTTCACCAGGGCATCGGTATTCATCTCCGTCATAGGGTTGACCACCCAATTCAGATTGTCCGCATGGAGAGAGAGCAAATTGTTGGCGAAGTACCACAGGCTCCTGATCCCTTGGAGTAAGCCGCGGCCATCAAAACGGCGCAGGTTGGGGAGGGCGCTAAACCCTACCCCAGGCCAGCGGATGGTGGGATAAGGGCTTGACTCGGGAGCCCTGATCACTTGGCCGCCGGCCACAGTGTATCTCGCGCTATTGAGCAGTTCTTCCCCTCTCGGGGAGAGCACCTTGCCCCAGAACTCCGAAACCATTACCGTATTGTTGTACTTGCCCTGGACATGGATCATGTTCTTGCGCCGGGCAATCTCTTCCTCGGTAAGATTCGAGTCAGTGAGCCAGCCGCCGCCAATGCCGAAATCTTCAATGTTCTTATAGATGCCAGCTTTCTCGCCCTTTTTGAGTTCTGAATACGCCTGCCATTCCTGGTGGACCCAATAACGCCCCGACCAGGGCTCACGGCTGGCGGCGATAGGATCACGGTGGATATTCTCCGGGTTTAGTAGATCCAGCTTCAGGCCTTTGCCTGATTCCCAATAGGGCATAACTTCCAGGGAAGTGCCGATGGCCAGGGCCATGGCGGTTGCATCCGCAAATTTAGTCGGAAAATTGGCGTAGTTCCGGGTCACCATCAAGCCCATGAACTGAGACCAAAAATCGACCGCCTCCGGGTCCCTCTCATTCTCAATGGCGAGGAAATCTACATCGAAGGCAGTTCGGGCCAGGGCCTGTCCCGTCCTGACGTACTTGTTGGGCTTGGGGTAGGTGATCTTGGACTGCCACATCTCCTTCATGGCCCAGTTGTCCGGTTCCTCTTCATTGAAGATGCGCCAGCACTCTTCCTGCATTCGGCGAATATCCAGCATGGCCTTGACGGAGGTATCAACGCAGTCCATGCAGTAGTCCACGAAGTGGCCAGGGGACTCGCCGGCATAGGCGCTGGCAGCCTCTTCCCGTTCGGCCTGTTCCTTCGGGTCCATCTGCTTCGGCTCGCTGATGCTGCTGGCCGGGAGGTCTTCTTGAAGGGCCATTGGTCGCCTATTTCAGGTGCTTAATTTTTTCAGAAGGGAGCACGGTCATACCGGAAGGCTTGCCGCCGCCGCCTGATTTCCGCTGCTCATTCAGGGCCACAGCCACGGCCTGCTTATCGGCGGCCTCTTTCCCAAACTTTGCCTTGGTATGCTCAAATGTTTTGCCGCCGTGGAACTCGGAAATGTTCTCCGACACAACTTTTTTCGATTTACCCGGTTTTAATGGCATCCTGATTCTCCTTTTGTCCCCAGATCCTCTCCCACCCTTCCCTGTAGGCATCCCCGGAATGCTGGACGCAGGCTATGTCGCCGTGGTCAAGGTTGCCAAGATCGGCGTTCCAACCTGCAGGGGGCGTAATCTCTTGATCGGTCAGAGTGTTCTTGAACCCTTCTCGGGTCCGCATGGTTCCATCCCCGTTCCATCCTTCAAAAAAAGTATGAGGACGCCACCGTTGGAACCCGGCCTCTTCCATCTTGAGGCGGTTCCCCACGTTGGTTGGCGTCCATCCTTTAGCGGGTCGCCGCATGTTGTCTACCTCCCTGCACCGCATAACTATTGGCAACTTTGCGCCATTTGGCGTTCTGCCGGGCCATGGCGCCCCGGTCAAGACCCTGCCGGCCAACCTTCCCAAGACACACGCAGACCGAATTGGCCCATGCGTCCATCGTGTGGCTGATTTCTGTCTTCTGGGGCTCCGTCCCTACGATGTTTCCAGAATTGTCGATCTTGAAGTGCCAAGCCCCATTGAGCCCCTTATCCAGAAGATGGTTGGTGGCCGACAGATAGACCATCGGAGCATTGGAAGGGCTCCGGTGAATAAGCCAATAATTGAAAGTGCGCTCAATTTCCGACCAGGTGACCGGGCCGCCCTCAAACCGGGGCTTGTAAATCCCGTGGCCGAACTGCGTGAAGAACTTCTCAATATCTTGAGCAGGAGAATGGCTGTAATTTCCTTGGTCTCGGTTACCGATACTGCGGTCACCGCAAATCCGCCAAGACCTCCACTTGTTATTCCACTTGGGGCTTCTCAGAAGAGGGCCAACCTGAGTTTCCAAGAGAGTCGCAATGTCAGTCCCTTCCGCCCGCACCGTGTCGATGTAAATCAGACGGTTTTCTGTAGTGATTTGGCCTAGAACGCACGACGGATTATGCCATCCGTCAAAACCCGCAAAGCAAGTCAGGCCGGGGGAAGGCCAGATTTCCGAGGGGCAAAGGTGAATGTCCCGCTTATACCCGGGGGCCACCTCTTTACCTGGCTTGAACTCGGCAAATTTACCTTCGACATAGCGCGCCCTAGCCGTTTCATCATGCGAAAAGACCCGTTTCGCCATCTGCATGGCTTCTTCATTGAGGGCCTGCATTTCGTCATAAGTAACTCTGAATACCCGCTTGACGATCAGAGGCGCTTCCGGGTCGATATCGGGTTCCAAGATGAGGCGCCGATAAGTCCAGTGGGTTTCCTCGGCATAGTTCATGTCAACTTGGAGCCGGCTGGGTGTACCTGAGCGGCGAGTGGAACGGTAAGCGGCGTGATCATAAACCACTTCCGGCACACCAGCATTACCCTTCTCAGTCATGGGGGCCGGGTCATTAATCCAGATCAAAGACCAGGATGAAGCACCTTGTAGACGCTGCAGATCGGAAGGGTCGTTACAACCGAAGAGATCAATGTCGATATGGAAGCCGCCAGCCAGGTCAATGCGGCATTCCTTGTTCTCATTCTTGAAATGCACATAACTGGTATCGGCTTGGAAAAATTCATAGAAAGATGGAACCACTGAAATTCTGATGTTCTCCAAGGTATCACGAATGATAGCAACCCTGATGCTTTGCTTACATCGTTGCTGATGGGCTAAGATAGCTTGAATGGACGCAAAAGTTTTATGGGCACCTGGAGGGCCGAATAATGCGTTAATTTGGGCCGTAGAATGAATGTATGATAATGAAGTCGGCCCGAATAACCATTTTACTTCTGCCATATTGTAAGTTGGCAACAAATAAATGGAAATTACAAGGGGTAAAATTATCAGAATGTCATTTTGTTGTGAATTGTGTTAGCAATATAGTTGACAATATGTTGAGGCGTGGGAAACGGTATTATTACGTTGATATGAAGGTATTTGGGTACTACATGGGGGAGGGAAGAGAGGTGTGATATCGGTAAATCGTATTTATAGATAATGTATCTGTTATTTATGTTGTGAGCGGGGACCGGGTCTCGAACCCGGAACCACCGACCGGGAAGGTCGGCCTCTACCCATTGAGCTTATCCCCGCTTATTTTGCCTTCTAATCTTCAACTCCCCGGTCATGGCGGCTGACAGAAGCCATTAATAACTGCTCGGGGGTCGGCTCCGGAGCCGGGTGGAGAGGTCCGAGCGGTTGACCGGTCATGGCGTCTATTCGACTCGCATAGATCGGACAATTTTCCTGAGTGGTATCCTCACCCTGTAAACATTCCCCCTCTTCCGCCCAAAAACAGCCGGTGCAACTCATGACTTCACCCCCTCGTAAATATTCCGGATATTCTGCATGAAATACTTGCCTACCGACTTGGCCGCCCGGAAGGCCTCATAAGTTTCCAGGGACACATCACGGTATATATAGTAGGAACCGCTGGTGAACTGGATATGAAGCTCCTGTGCCTGGGGGTCGTACCCGATGGAGTGGATGTTCGATGAGGTTACAGCGTATAGGATCACTTTGTCAGCAGGCATCAACATTTTCCTTTGATCATGTCCCATGGTTCTATCAGGTAGAAAATGAAATCTTCTTTCATAATCTCGTCAATCAACTGCTTGTTTTCGGCCAATGGCTTATCGCCCTCGATGAGAAAGTACGGGGGCCAGCCGATGATGTCGGGATGAGTAAGGGAGGCCATTAATCGGGCTCGCCATCATTGTCATTATCTGCCCTTTGAGCCACCCGTTGACCCTGACTCGGACACTTTCGGCCCAACCGACACAACGGCTCTCCGGCTTTGGGGTTGCCCGTGTCAGGGTGAGGAAAGAACCAGTACCGGCACACCCAATGGTTGATCGTGCCACCCTTGAACTCCGTACACGTTGGTTCACACATTACCATCACCCGACCCTCTGCATCTCTTTGAGCCCGTCCTGGAACCCGGAAGCGTGGCCCAACGCTTCGCTCTCCACGAACCCCGCCCGGTACGCATCCTCAGCCGCTCCAGCCGCAAGACATATCGCCCCCATAAAGCCCAGGGTGAAGACTGCTACCGCTACGATCACCAACCAGAACCAGTGGACCATGGTGCGCCTCCTTATCAAGGTGGGGTCCGAGTGAGGTTAGACCCGGCCCGGACCCCGGTATCTAAATTCCGAATCAGCTATCCAGCCTACCTAACAGCCGCCTTTCTTTTTGCCGCGCATCAGAACCACCTCCTTTATTCGTTCCTGGCGATACTGGCGTTGGCCCACATGATCGCTTCTTCAAGTTTCGTTAAAGCCAAGGATTTCTCCCTGCTCTCAGAACAAAGATTATTGATGTTTTGGGCCAGGGCGCGAGCATGAGAGCGCAGAAGATCATACTTGGCTGGCTGGCCCTCCTTGGGGGCGTGGTAAGTAAAGCGATGATTGATGTCAGCCATAGAGCCAGGGTACGGATAAGAAGGAGGGGGAGCAGGAGCATCTTCGCCCAACATCTTGACATTCCCTGCCTCGAATGCCTTGGCCGGCGACCAGGATTCATAGCCGTCCTCGTATAGAACATAATAACCACCTACAGGGTTCACACCCTCCGGGACCCGGTGAGCCAAGTGAAGGCTTACAGGGACCGACTCTCCACATTCCAGGTCCCAATGACCGGTCATGGACGGCGATTCTGATACCGAAGCGACGATCTTATCCGCCCGAACTCGCTTATGGCTCTGCCATTCAGGAAGAGCGGTTTCTTGCTGATTCTCTACCATAATCTTCTCCTGGAACCGTCTTCGACTCTCGCCTGGCGCCGGTGGCCTCCTGGGGGTTAAGGGATAAGACTGACCGACATAATGATGTAGTCGGGCGGTTCATAAATATGAGAGCCGCCCATGATGGCGTGGATCTGGTCGGCTGGCATGATGTAGTTCACCCTGACAATGACCTCCCGGCCAGTGTAGGAAAACTGAACAGATTCTTCATCATCAGAAAAACCTATTTCACAACGACCCCTGTAAACCTCCGGGTCCCACTCCTTCAGCAACAGTTCGTCCCCCACCCGGTAGTCCCGGTCATTCCGGCGAAGCTCAAACTTCTTCTTACCGTTCAAGGTGAGCTGAAAGAACTCCGGCCAGGTCTTCAGACTGTGGACCACTTTGCGAATGCGTTCAGACATCGGTTACTCCTTATGGTTTGAGGAAATAGGGCAATCCCTGCATGGCCTCGGCCGCCCCTGAGCCGCGAGCTCCACCATGTCCACCACATCCGCCCCGATAGCCTCAGCCCAGGTGGCAACTACCAATTCGTTCCCGGGCGGGTTCCTGAAGCCTAACTCGATTGCCGAGACATAGGCGGCTGAGTAGTCAAGCACCTTCGCCAGTGTCCGGAGCGAGATGCCGGCGGATTCCCGGATGGAGCGGGCGGTGGTGCCGAAGGTTTTTATCCCTGCCATACCGGCCCCCCACCAGGCGCCGTCCCGTGCCGCTCGATGAATCTAAGGCGCCGGATGCATTCCTGGGTACGATTAAAGTTCGTATAGGCCCGTCGCTTGGGGGAATAAGTCTTGGGACCAAACTGTGCTCTCGCCATGGCCAGAAAATATCGCAAGACTCTTGGATCAGTGAATTTCCGCATTACCTTTTCTCCTTCCCGACCTTCTCAGATGTCCAGACTACCCACCTTCTCCCGGACTCAGCCTTACTGCCAACCCCTCACCTTGCGCCCCGGCCAATGCGCCTGGTGCATTTTGGGATGTGGTCTACTCCCCCAGCCATGCACGGGCAGCGTCCCACTCTATCTCATTGCAATGCACGTCTTTTGAAATCGCCACAGTCGGCCCAGGCACCACCTCTTTCCCCGCCGCCTCAGAGATCAGAACGCAATGGACTTCCTTCAACATCTGGAAGCCGGACATTTCAAGGCTGAATGCTCCAAACCAGTTCCAGCAGCGGAATACAATGTAGTAATGCAGCCGGTCAACCCCGCTCTCATTGATAATCCGGGTGTCGATCATGCGGAGGCACGGGATGGACTGATCGCCAGCACACTTCCACATATCATCGAACACATTCCCCACCGCCATCGTCGCCTTTTGCGTATAAAACCCGCCCTGGGCGTACCTATCCGTCGTGTACCTTATCCCCGGCATCAGCCATTGGGCGTAGGTGTACGCCTCGTTCGGTGCCGGAGGTGCGTCGGTATACAACTTCTCCAACAAGTACCGCTCCGCATCTTCCTCGTTGCACAGCGACACGCACCCCGGCTTGCTCAAGGGCACCAACGGGCGGTCCTCCGGGTGGGTGATCTCGACGCTCACAAAATCCAAGGCCTTCCTCAACATCCCGGCCCGGGTACTGTCATCCTTCCGGTACTCCCGGCCCCGATGCATGATCTCCCGCATGACCGTGATCCACGCCTCTTCCAAATTGCGGACGGTTAGGTGTGCCGTGATCACTTCCCCATCTCCTTCATAGCTATCTTCAGCAAGCGGATTATCTGGTTGCTCAAAGGGCGATCCTGTTCTTCAGCCTCCGCATAGATCGCCTCGAATAGCTCCCGGTTCTTCCCGACAGTCGGTAGTTTGATCTCTTTCGGGAGGCCATTCACGGGTGTAACCGGCGATTCGGTCTTAGGAGGCTTCTCAGGCTTGACCTCATTATTGCAAGGAGTGGCCAGGGGTTCAGTCTTGGAAACTATGGGCATCGGTACGGCTTCCTCCTGTTTCGGTTTTGATTGGCCGGCAAGCTGGTAGCGGTATGGTCGGGGGCCTTCCAACTGAATAATCTTCCCGACCTCCATCAGAAGTTTGACCTGCTGATTGGCCGTGGATACCGCCCTGTCCAGGTGCGCCGCTATCTCATGCTGCGTCGGGGCCCCGAGGTGCGTAATGGCATGTAGGACCTCTTCTGTAATCCGCGGAATATCATCCTCAAATGGCATACCCTTCTTCTCCAACCGCTCACCCCGGCACTCCACACATTTTTCCAACCCCCAGGGGATGGTCCGGGCACAAGGGTTCGTTGATACCTTAATCCGCTCAATCCGCTCCAGGTTTTTCCCGCAAGGTGGGGTAAGATGATCAGCGTTGTAAACTGGGCAGTGGTAGAGTAGGTCGGCGTTACTCATGGGTGTGCAGTCCCTCGGCAGGATGGGGTAGCGATACCCGATCATCCATGCCCGGCTTCGTTACTGCCAGATGAAGAATTGCCATGGCGTTCCAAGCAACATGCGCCATGTGGGGCAGGCCGCTCTCAGTATCCAAATTTTCCCCCGCCGCCCAAGCCCAAGCGTGACGTTGCAGTGAGGCGAAAACCTCCATAAACGGCAACCCCTTCTCCCAATTTCTGGCGTCATATTTTTGACAGCCATGGGTATATACTTCCGCAATGTTCCGCAGAGCCAGGGGAGAGATGAGGTCGTACCGTAACTTGCCAGCGTTGTGCCGGTCACCCCGGTTCTCTTCACCCATCATTCACCGCCATATTAACAGGCATACCCGCCCTATCCTTCTCCCAATACCCGAGCGGGCACCGGTAAATCTTGAGGATTGCCGATTGTGCCTTACTGCAGTACAGGGCCACGCCATCCTTGTAACTCGCATGGGCGCACAGGTGGAAGAAACATTCGCCGTCTTTCACGTTGTTACCTTATCCCCCACCAACATCCCCGCATCACGGAGAGATTGATACAGTACCCTGGCGAAGTTTGACACAAACACCTCGTCGTTCTGCAATTCGTGTCGTATGGAATGAAGAACACCGTGAACAAATTCATGGAAAAAAGAGTATTCTATTGCTTCCCTGTGCCTTGGGTCACCAGTTACGTCGGGTTGTAAAGCTATCTTCTGAGTACGATAGTGAATTTCTCCAGAACAATCCCTTTCAGCACTTAATATCGGGTCGAACACTACATCGTAAGTGTGACCCATAATATTGATCTTATCTGGAATCTTTATCATTCGTATGCACCCATAGATTCTAAAACACCAGATTCGTCAAACCGAAAAATTGTATAGAACCCTGAATATCCTTCGTTCTTAGGGCCATCGTCGGAATCAACTTCTATAAAATTATCTTGACTTTCAAACACCACCCCCGCCTTATTTAAAAACTCTTCAAGCCGTTCACGATCTGTCATTACTTCTCCCTCCTTATTTCTATCCACCACCACATGATCACCGCCACTATTACTTCCTCGATGAGCCAGGTGAGCATGGATTATTTCCTCTTTTTGAATACCCAGAAGTACGAATGATATTTCCTCGCATGTACCTGCCGCTTATGGTTTGGGTCTCTCATCCGGTGCGTCGCCAGGAGGATAAAAATATCCTTGGGAATATACCCCATCGCTATCGCCTGATTCGCAACTTTGACATGGGTAAAGTTATTAACTCCACTCAGCACTCCATCCTGACACTTAAAAACCAGGTATCCTCCCGGCTTCAGTACCCGCCGAATTTCGTACATCGCCGCATGATAAAAATTCCACAAGTCCTGTATGGTGCCCACAATCTCACCAAACCGGGCCTTAAGCGACGCCCCGGGGCCAGTGCACGCCATAAATGGCGGGTCGAACATCACAGAGTTCAGACAACCATCCTTGAGGGGCAGCCGGCAGGCGTCCGCGGCAATCACCCCAGGCTTCCGTGGTGCCAAATCGAAGCAAAGTTCTGGCCGGGGGAGAGACTTCTTATAAAAGCAGCCGGACCCAAAGGTTACGTCCGCTTGAATCGGGCCGGTATGCAGCGCCACAATGTTCTGCAATATCTCGTCCTGGTCAAACGAGATGGACTTGATGATGCTCACCCGCTCAGTCCCCATGCCCTGCCGGCGCCTTACCAGGTGAAGGAGGGAGGTTGGCGTTAGCCGGATCCGCATGATTCCCAACCTCACCGCAGGTGAAGTGGTCCGTAAAGCCAACACAACTCCATAAATTCCACGGCTGCAGGCACCGCCGACAGACCCATGACCCACAGAAGTTCTCCGGCTTAACCTGCACCGCCCGGGAAGATAATGAACAAAAATGCAGATTCTTTATTTCATCGGGCCATAAATCATCGCCATCTGGCGGCTTTGGCCTACTACAGAACAAGCACCCCTCACACTTCAGCCAGCCCGGTCGCATAACTCGTTACCTCTCCTTCTTAATCCAAGATGATGGTGATGATATTGCCGCCGTAAATTAACTCATCTTGGGTCATATCAATCTTCGCCTTTCGGCCAGCTTGGCGGCATCACAAACTGCCGGTAAACCAATCTATGAGCATGCTCTGGTAGCGATATTTTCAGGTTCGGGTAGATGACATCAATCTCGAACTTTACTCTGGTATACCGAACAGGCCAATAAAGCCCCCACAGCCAAAGGCGCACCTTCCAAACTATCCAAGGGAAAAGAGAAAGGTCTTGCGTTCTCCAAAAAGAAGGTGGCCCGTGGCGCAGGATCAACCACCATGGAGCCCAACGCAATTTCACCGCTTCCCACCAGTTTGCCGGATATTTATAAATATCTTCCCATGCCCGTTCACCCATGGCGGATGTGGTAATTTTCAAAAGAGCCCGCTCACCCAAATTCTCAATCAACTCTTTTACAATCTCAGCGCGGGCATTATGAAGTAGGTCGGTAACATCCTCACAATGAGCAAAATGAACCCTGTTTAATTTGATTTCCTGGACACGGGTTAATAGATTTTCCATGTTATCGCTCAATCTCCATGTACGCCTTGATGAACTGCGCTGCTACCGGGGGGTAAGCGCCGCAGGCCCTCAACCCCTCCCAGGTGGAAAAACCAAAAACTGCCGGCTGGCCCTCAGCACGAGTACTCAACCCGGCACCGCAGGTGGGCAAGTAACCATGTCGCTATACTATGCCATACCGACATAATGTCAAGAGAAATGTCAACATTCATGCTGAATTAATGATGATTGTGGGATTGTTAAAGCGCGGAGGGAGGATTGGTTACTCGGGAGAGATAGAGCAAGGTGGGGGAGAGGCGAAATGTAGCATAGTAATATCCAGGAAATGACACGAGTTTTGTCACCTTGAAACGTAGAGCACATAAGGGTTTTATGGGAAATGGAAAGATTTTCTGACTGAAAATTTTTAGGAAATCAGAGAAGTGACGGGGGGGGTAAACCTTAACATGTGTTAATATGGGTCAATGGAATGTATGCAATCTTTGCCGGGTAGGACATTAATAGACACGGGGGTATAGGAGTCACCCTATGGGTTTTGATCTATGGGTCGGAATACCCTTGAGCCTGCCACCAGACCAGCGCGGGCAGGGTTAGCCGGTCGAAGCACCCAAAACCCACGCCCAGCACAGCCCGGAATCAGACAAGAGGATAGTCAATCCGTTGGTCTGGTG
>JBAZFO010000007.1 GCA_041653315.1 Candidatus Micrarchaeia archaeon
TCTAACTTATGCATTTACCATTGCAATAGCTGCAATATTTATTGCATTAGGATTAGGAATGGGACTTGCAATTGGATTAGGAGGACAAGACACAATTAAAAAAGTCTTAAATAAAAAACAAGCAGATATAGAAAAACTTTTTTAAGTTTTTTCTTTTTTTATTTATTTTTTCTTTTCTAATTTTAATTATTTTTTAATTAATCTTTTTCTTTTTAGGGTGAAGACCTTTTTCTTTTCTAAAGAAAAAGGGATTCAATAGAAAAACTTTTCTAAGTTTTTTCTTTTTTTATTTATTTTTTATTATGTATTTCTAATTTCTTTTGTTTCTTTTTTATTAATTAATTTTAATTTATTTTTTGGGATTATTAAACTCTGGGACAATATATAAAAATCTATTTAGATTAATTTTTAATATGCGAGAAGAAAGTAAGAATTGGTTTGAACAGGCGAAGATAGATTTAGATACAGCAAAATTTAATTTTAAAGGAGAACGATTTTATGCTTCAGTGTTCTTTTCGCAACAAGCAGCTGAAAAATCATTAAAAGCATTATATCTTGAGGAAAAAAGATGCCCAGTATTACATCATAATCTTGTAGATATTGCAGATGAGCTTGAAGCCCCTGAAGAAGTCATAAGTGCTTGTAGAATGTTAAATCCACATTATACTGTTTCTAGATATCCAGATGCAGCTAGTGGTATTCCTTCAGAAGTTTATGATAAAAAAATTACTAGTATATATTTAATGGAAGCAAAAAAGGTGGTTAGGTGGGTAAGAGACAATTTAGAGAGTTAGATGGTTTTATTAAAAATCTAAAACAAGATTATTCTGATGCAATAGTTTATTTATTTGGTTCAAGAGCAAGAGGAGATGAATTAAAAGATAGTGATTATGATATATTTATTATTTCAGATAAATTCAAAAATCAAAAATTTGTTAAAAGACTTGAAAAAATACAAGAATACTGGACACTTCCCCAATTACTTGAGTCTTTATGTTATACAAAAGAAGAATTTCAAGAAAAGATGAAACAAATAAATATTGTAAGTCATGGGATGAAAGATGCAATAAAACTTACTTCTTGATTAATTATTTTTAATTAATTTTTACTTTTTGAAATAAGAATTAGATATAATAAAAAATGGACCTGGGGGGAATTGTTCATTTCCCAGTTTCTTTTTGGGATAAAGACCTTTTTCTTTTCAAAGAAAAAGGGATTTAATTGAACCCCCGGCCTCCTGCATTCTCGAGCCCTTTCTTTTCCCTAAAAGAAAGGTCTAGAGTTCACCCCAAAGAAAAGGGTTTTTCTTTCCCTAGGCTTTCTTTTTTCAAAAAAGAAAGGCTATGCCAAGCAGGCGCGCTTTAGCGAACCAAGAACACAAAATATTCTTTACATAGTTTTTTTCGCCATGCGTTTCTTTTTCTTTACAAAGAAAAAGAAAGGCTGACCGCTGCGCTACAGGCCCATATTTTAATAAAATATAAAAAAGAAAATTTATGAAGGAGAGATATAAATTACTGAATCTCCTCTTAGTAATATTGTTCCAAATCCTTTTTGAACTTCACCATCTTTTAGAAATTCTGCTTTTTCTAAAACAAGATTCATATGAATATCATAAGATACCATAACTCCTCTAAATTCTAAATGTCCTTTTAATCCGACTACTACAGTATTATTTAATGCAGTGTTCAAAACATCGAATGGTCTTCTTTTTTGTTCTTCCATATTTATCACCTTTTTTAAAAAATAAAGTTTTCTTATTTTAATTTTTTACATAAAACAATTTAAACTTATGGGTAATTTTTATAAATTATCCATTTTGATTATTACATCTGCAGTATTTTTTAAAGCAATACTAAATCCGGGTTCACCACCAATTACAATTGTTTCTTTTCCATGCTCTTTTGCTTTTACAAGCACAGGTCTAAAATCAGTATCTCTTGTCATTAAAGCGATAGTATCAATATGTGGATTAAATATTTGTTCTACTGCCGCACATGCCATTGTAACATCTACATCACCAGAAGTAATTACTGGTTGATATCCTTGATTTATCATAGCTTCAATTAATTTATCAGAAGCATACTGATCGAGAAAAACAATTCCTATTTTTAATTTTCCATGTTTTTTTAACTCTTTTTTAATTGCTTCTAAATCAAGATGCATATCTTTTCTAATTACATTAGGCCCATCTATAAATAATGCGATGTTTCTATCCTTTTTCTTTTTAAGTAAATCTCCTATTTTGTCAAATACAGTCATAATTATAACCTCCTATATATTGAAGAATTCCTTTGCATTTTTATATGTTTCTTCTTCAACTTTTTCTTCAGATACACCAAGGCTTTTTGATATAATTGAAATACTTTTATAAATATCATAAAGATTCTTGCCTAAATATGGTGCATCCGTTTCTACTACTAAATTATTTAATCCAACATCTTTTATTACTTTCTTTTTTAAATCAGATGAAATCGGAGATATTGAAATTAACATATTATGTTTAACAGCTTTTTTTGCAAGTTCTCTGTTTCCAGAAAAACAATGTAATAATACAGGAAAATCGAAGTTACTTAATCTATTAATTACATCTTCTTCTGCTTTTCTAGAGTGTATAATAACTGGAAGTTTCATTTTATCAGCAAGATCAAGCATCTTTTCAAAAACTATTTTTTCCTTTTCAATACCTTCAATAGTTTTTCCCCAGTGATAATCTAATCCTATTTCACCAATTGCAATAGGTTTATTTTCTTTAATAAATTCAATCCATTTATCAACAATTGTTAAATCATCTAAATCTAGTATCGAATGTGGGGCGATACCTAATGCATAATATACATTTTTATATTTTTTAGATATTTCAATTGCGTTTATATTTGCTTCGTGAGAATAACCGCAAGTAATAGCAATCTGATTTTTTATAAATTCTATTTTATCAAATTTATCCAAATGACAATGAGTATCAAATACAACCATGTTAAAATAAGTAATCATTAACTTTATAAAGTCTAACCTATAATAAGAATTACTTATTTTCTAGGTGATATTATGACAGGAGAAAAAATATTTGTTGATTCAAAGAGTTTAAAAGTAGGGAAATATATGTTAATTGATGATATTCCTTGCAGAATTGTAAATATAGAAACATCAAGACCAGGAAAACATGGTCATGCTAAAATGAGAATTACAGGTATTGGTATTTTTGATAATCAGAAAAAACAATGGCTTGGTGCAGGAGGACATGATGTTGAATCTCCAGTTATCACAAGAAGTACTGCTCAAGTTGTTTCAGTTTCTGGAGATAGTGTTCAATTAATGGATACAAAATCATATGAAATTTTTGAACTTCCACTTCCAGAAGAATTAAAAGCAGACGCAGAAGCAGGAGCAGAAGCAGAACTATTAGAAGCTATGGGAAGAAAAGCAATTCAAAGAATTAAAAAAGCATAGGTGATTTTATGAATATAAATATTGATAAAAAAATTGAAAATAAATCTTTAAAAAGAACAGAAGTTACTTTTTTAGTTTCTTATGATTCTTCTACACCAAAAAGACAGGAAGTTATAGAAGCATTAGCTAATTTGTTAAAAGTTAAAAAAGAATTAGTAATTCTTCAATCCTTAAATAATAAATTTGGAAGCAAAAGCGCAGATGGAAAAGCAAATATTTATACAGATGAAGAAGCATTAAAAAGAATTGAACGTGAATATTTATCAAAAAGATTAGAAAAGAAAGAAAAGAAATAAACCTATATATAAAAAAGGGTGTGATTTATGGGTGCAAAAAAAAGAAAAGTTAAGAAAAAAGGAAAAAAACCAGTAAAAGTAAAGAAAAAAGAAGTTAAAGAATACAAAAAAGCAAAATCTTGTCCAAAATGCGGACCTGGTGTTAAATTAGCAGAGCATAAAGATAGATTATCATGTGGAAAATGCGGTTATTACGAAAAGAAGTAGATAATCTTATTATTGTTTTATTATTTTCTTCTTTATTTTTAGTTTTATTTACTTTACCTGAAATTAATTCTTATTCTTTTAATGAATATATTATAGGAATTAGTATAGTATTTTTATTATCTTTGTTTTTACTTAAAAAATATGGTTTTATTAGATGGAGTTTAATTTTAATTTTATTTTTACTTTTTACTTTAATACGAGAAGACATATCAATATTAACTTCTTCATTAGTTTTTATTTTATTTCCTTTTTATTGGTTAAAATTAGAAGGGAAAAAATATAATTCAATTTTAAAAGAATATGGATTAATTGTAAAAGACAAATTAAAAATTATTATTTCTGGAATTTTGGGATTATTTTTGATTATTTTTATTGTTGGTTTAATTGGATCAATATTTTATTTTTTTGGTATAAATGATCAAGCAAATGTGAAAGAGGTAGTTAAATCTCTTCCTTGGATTGCATTTCCAATCGCTGTTTTAATTGCACCAATAGCAGAAGAAATCTTTTTTAGAGGATTTTTACTTAAAAAAGTAGGAATATTAATTTCAGCAGTAATTTTTGCTTTATTACATTTTGCTTATGGTTCAATAGTTGAGATAACAGTTGCTTTTGTAATTGCTTTATTATTATCTTATTTATTTATAAAAACAAAATCATTATGGCCTTCAATAATTGCACATGGTCTTTTTAATTTAATGTCATTAATAGTTATGTGGTTTTTATGAATGTTCTTGGAATAGAAAGCACTGCACATACTTTAGGCATTGGAATTTTTAATGGTAAAAAAATAGTTCATGCAAAAGATATGTATAAACCAAAAAATGAAGGTATAATACCAAGAAAAGCAGCAGACCACCATTTAGAATTTTCAAATTTATTAATTAAAAATGTACTTCAAGAATCTAACTTAAAATTAAAAGATATTGATGGATTTGCTTTTTCTCAAGGTCCAGGAATAGGTCAAACATTACAATTTGGTTGTTCTTTAGCAAGATATTTAGCAATTAAATATAATAAACCATTAATCTCTGTAAATCATTGCCAAGCCCATATTGAGATTGGAAAATGGGAATGTAATTTAAAAGATCCATTAACAGTATATGTTTCCGGAGGGAATACACAATTAATTATTGAAAGAAATAAAAAATATCATGTGTTGGGGGAAACATTAGATATTGGTATGGGAAATTTATTTGATACTTTTGGAAGAGATATGGGTTTAGAATTCGCACATGGATCTATATTATCTGAAATGGCTGAGAAAGGAAAGTATATTGAATTGCCATATTCAGTTAAAGGTATGAATATTGTTTTTGGGGGCTTATTAACTGCTTCTAAAAAAGCATTAAAAGAACATAAAAAAGAGGATATAGTTTATTCAATGATGCATAATGCTTTTGCTTCTTTAACAGAAGCCGCAGAAAGAGCATTGTGTTTAACCCATAAAAAAGAATTATTATTATGTGGAGGGGTGGCACAAAATAAAATGTTTCAATCAATGCTTAAAAAAATGCTTGAACCACATAAAGCAAAATTTGCAGTTCCAAGGAATGAGTATAATGCAGATAATGGAGCAATGATTGCTTTATTAGGGTATAGATTATTAAAAGAAAAGAAAATAATTTCAATAGAAAAAGCAATTCCAAGACAAAAATGGAGAGTTGATAAAGAATAGTAAGCAATAAATACCTTTTTCTAATAAACAAAGTATGGCAAATGAAATATTAGCTCAAATTGGATTAGGTGGATTCAAAAGTTTATTAGATGAAATTGAATTAGTAACTGCAAATGAAATTTTTTATTTATTTGTTTTGATTTTAGTAATATCTTTAGGTATGCTTATTATTTGGTATTTATATAAAAAATTAGCAAAAAGAGATATGTTTAAATTAAATTTAAAAGCTGAAGATGGAGAAAAATTAACAATTGGAAAAGAATTATTTTCTACATTAATTTATTTATTTAAATATATATTATTATTTCCTCTATTCGTAATTTTAATGTTTATTATCTTAGTAGTGTCATTTTTATTTATGTCTTCTGGAATAGAGTTATCATCTATATTTTTCTTTTCAATTGCATTAATTTGTGTTGTAAGATTATTAGCATATATAAAAGAGGATACAGCACAAGAAATTTCTAAAATGATCCCTATCGCCTTAGTATTATCTTTACTTTTAAATCCTAATTTATCTAGTGGATATTCATTTCCTTCTATTTCAGAATTAGAAATTGCATTAGCAAGTGTTTGGTATTATTTTGTTTTTATATTCTTTTTTGAAATATGTTTAAGAGTGGTACATAAAATAACAAGAGTTTTTAAAAATTAGGAGAATTAATCTTCTCCTCCTTTTGTAAAAGCCTTTTTACCTAATAATACAAGTAATACCATAGAGATTATTCCTACTATAATTCCTTGAGTTAAATCTTTGAATTGCATATACCACATATATCCTAAGAATGCTCCAAATAATCCCATTACTATACTTCTTAAATTATTAGCAAGTCCCCCAGATAAATTTTTTTCAGTAAAAAATATATATGCTATTAAAGCCACTAGAATACCAAGTCCTATTGGATAATAAATTGGATCTGTTGGAGTTTGAAAATGCCATGCAAAACCAGCCCCAAATCCTATTAATAATGCACCAACCACTTTCCCAATTTTTACTGCTTCTTTTGTTATACCCATTTTTAATCACCCATTTTTTAATACATAATTTTAAAAAGACAATTTATATAAAACTATTACTATCCCGCGGTAGCTCAAAGCTTTAAATTTAATATTTTAAAGCGAGTAATGGTAGAGCGATCGGCTGTAACTTTTTTCTTTCTTGTAAGAAAGAAAAAAATTAACAAAAAAGAAAGAACAAAGTAGCTAAAGTTTGTTTGTTCCTGAAAAGGAATTAATGAGTGCTCTACAAACCTATTAGTGTAGATCTGAAACCGATAGGTTGGGATTTCGAATATCCCCCGCGGGACTTTTTTAAAGGTGTTTTTTTATGAGAAAAATTTATATAGCTGGATATAAACCAATTGACGAAAATAGATTAGGAAGTATAAGAGGAAGAAATGTTTTTTTATTTACTGGATATAATCTCATTAGTGTTGGAAGAGTTGCAAAAATAATAAAAGAAGGAATAATCACTAAAGAAAAAACAGGTAAAAAAAGATTTTTTGAAATCTCTTTGTTATCTGATGGAACAGGTATTTTTAATGATGAAGGTTTAGATTATGAATATTGATTTTTGGGGGATAATGAGTTTGATTGGTTTTGTTTTATTTCTTATTTTTGTTATATCTATTTTATTATCTTTAATCGCTTTAATTTTAATTCATTTTTTTCATAGAAAAGGAAAAATTATATTTCCATATTTTATTTTAAGTGTAGTAAGCACGTTAGAAGTTCCTATTGAAAGAATGATTAGATTTTTTCAATTAGAAGGAATTGATTTGGATTTAACAATTACTCAATTAAGGAATAGATTAAACAAAAAAGCATTTTCAAAAGTTCCTGCGAATGAAAGAGCATTATTTTTTCCCCAATGTTTAAGAAGTATTAAATGTCCTGCAACAATGGGAGAACAAGGGATAAATTGTATTAATTGTAAAAAATGCGGGATAGGAGAAATAAAAAAAGAAGCTGAATCTTTAGGTTATAAAGTATATATTGCTCCAGGAAGTTCATTAATAAAAAGAATGTTTAAAAAATACAAACCAAAAGCAGTTTTAGGTGTTGGATGTTCAATGGAAGTTAAAGAAGGAACAGCATTAATTGAATCATATGGAATTCCAGTTCAAGCAGTTTCTTTGTTAACAGGTGGATGTGTAAATACAAGAGTAGATTGTTATGAATTATTAAAAACTATTTATCTAGGTATAGATATTTCTGAAGAAAAATTAAGAGAAAAAGCAAATGAATTTAATAAATATTGGAATTAATTTATACAAAAATCGTGGGTATTAATTGACCAATAAAGTTTGTAATTAATATAACTATCATGGCAATAAAAAGATGTTCTCCTATTGTTTCCCAAGGATTAGTTTTTCTTGTTTTTGAAATTTTATAACTTAATATACTTATTACTAATAATCCCCAAATTATACTTGCTATTATTGCAGTTGATAAATCAAATAAAAGTATTGGAATTAAAAAAGTTAAAGCAAAAATAAATTTACAAATAAAAGTGGATATAGTTGATTCCCAAATTTCACTATCTTTATTATTTTTTTGCGATTCTTCAGATATATGAATTCCAAGCGCATCTGAAAATGCATCAGCAACAGCAATAGTAATTATTCCACCAATAATTACTAATTTAGAATGTGTTCCTGCATTAAGTCCAACTATCAAACCCAAAGTGGTAATCACAGCAGAAGTTAAACCAAAAGATAAACCTATTTTTAAAGATTGTTTCATGATTTTTTAAATAAGAATAAGTTATTAAAGTTTTCTTAGTTCTATACTTATTGTTATTCCATTTTGTTCTTTTTTTAATTCTATTTTCCCACCTATTAATATTAATTGTTTTTCGATCCAATAGAGTTTTTTTAATCTATTTTCCTTTTCATAAAAAGGACATAAACAAAATACTAATTCTTCTTCATTAATTTCATGTGTTTTGAAACTTATTTTTATATCTAAATTTAAGTCATCGAAAACAGTTATATATATTGGGGAATTTTCTTTTGAATAAGGTTTCATAGTTTTTATTATCTCATAAATTGATTTTTCTAATATCATGTGCGCGTTTTTGTTTAATATATTTTCTTTGATTATTAATTTTCTAGGGCAGATTAATTGAACAGGAAAATCAAACTTTCTAATAGCACTGTTTATTATGTCTTTTACGTTTTTTGTATATTCCTTTAATTTCATTTTCATAAATTTATTGGGCGCTTCGGGCGTTTATAAAAGTATGTATTCATAAGTGAATTTAGCCGGAAAACTACTCTTTAATATTATTTATAAATATAATTATTCTAAAATAATAGAAAGGTTTAAATAGATTAATAATATAATTATGATATAATAATGCTATAATAATGCGCAAAAGGTGAGGAAATGAATATAAATTTACATTTAACTGGGGAATTAGAACAATTTATCAATAGTTTAGTTAGTAGGGGGTTGGCTGCGAATAAAACAGAAGCCATAAGACAAGCATTAGTTAATTATTATGAAACCCATAAAAATAATAAATCAAGAGAGGATAAAGATCTTATAAATTTTACAATGGAAGCTTCAGAACCTGCTTTGAAAAAAATTTGGAATAATCCAAAAGATGATGAAGTATGGTCAAAATATTAAACAGAAAAGATATAATTTTAGTTCCTTTTCCATTTAGTGATTTATCTAATTCTAAAACAAGACCTGCTCTTGTTTTAAGTAAAAATAAATTTAATAAAAACTCTGAGGATATTATTGTTTGTGCTATAACTTCAAATTTAGATACAAATAATTCAGTGTTTATAGAAAAAAAAGATTGGCAAAATGGAAATTATTCAGAGAGTGTCATAAAATATAGTAATTTAATAACTTTAGATAAAAAATTAGTTATTAAACAAATAGGAATATTAAGTGATGAAAAATTTGAAGAAGTTTTAATTAAAATAAAAGAAGTTATTTAGCCGAAAATCTACTCTTTAAAAACTATTATAAACAATTCAAGCGCATATTAATCAATGAGTATCATATTAGATATGCGCATTGAGAGATTAATTTCCGAAAGATTCAAAGATTTAACTGAAATACAAAAGAAATCCTTTAAAGCAATACTTAGTGGAAATAATACGTTAGTTATAGCGCCAACTGGACATGGAAAAACATTAGCTGTTATGCTTCCTGTTTTTAATAATATTATAGACACAGAAAATAATGGAATCCAAGTTTTATATGTCACTCCTTTAAAAGCATTAAATAGAGATTTATTAGAAAGAATTACGTGGTGGTGTAATAAACTAGGGATATCTCACGCAGTAAGACATGGAGATACATCACAAGCAGAAAGAACAAAACAATCACAAAAACCACCTAAATTATTAATAGTAACTCCAGAAACATTATGTTCTATTCTGGCTGCCCCAAGATTAAGTTTAGCTTTAAAAAATTGCAAACATTTAATTGTTGATGAGATACATAGCATATGTGATAATAAGAGAGGCGCACAATTGAGTTTAACAATTCAAAGAATAAAACAATATGCAGATCCGCAGATAATTGGTTTAAGTGCAACAGTTGGTTCTCCAGAAAAAATTGCAAATTTTTTATCTCCAGATAAAGAATGTCAAATTGTTTCTTTAGATGAACCAAAAAAGACAAAAATATTTATTGAAAAACCAAAGCCTTCAAAAAACCCACCGAAAAAATTAGATTTAGATGAAGAAGCAACAGGAAGATTATATAGAGTTAAAGAAATAACTGAACAAGATAAAACTTTAATTTTTGTTAATACGAGGCAGGTAGCAGAAGCATTATCTTCGAGACTTCATTTATTAGATGTAAAAATAGGAATACATCATGGCTCTTTAGCAAAACAAATCAGATTAAAAGCAGAAACTGATTTTAAAAATAATATTACAGATGCATTATTAGCAACAAGTTCTTTAGAATTAGGAATTGATATTGGAGATGTGGAAAATGTTATTCAATATATGTCTCCAAGACAAGTTTCAAGATTAATTCAAAGAATAGGAAGAAGCGGGCATGATATACACAGAGTATCCAAAGGACATATAATAGTTTCAGATTTATATGATACATTAGAAGCAACTGCAATTGCTTTATTACTAAAAGAAGGTAAACAAGAAGAAAATATTATTGAATCACAGGCATTAGATGTAATTGCCCACCATTTAGTTGGTATACTTTTGGAAAATGAGCAAATAAAATTAATTGATGCACACAAAATTTTAGAAAAAGCGGCTTCTTATAATATTTCATACGGGCAATTAGAAGAAATAGCAGAGCAATTAAGCAAGCAAAGAGTATTATATTTTGATAGATCAGACGACTCTCTAAAAAAAACTTTGAGTTCTAGATTATATTATTATACAAGATTATCTACTATCCCAAAAACTATGAGGAGAAAAGTTAAGGATATAGAATTAAATAAAATTGTTTCTACTTTAGATGAAGTATTTGTTTCTTCATTAGAAATTGGAGATACATTTATTACAAAAGGATTACCTTGGAGAGTTGTTGAATTAACTACAGAGGAAGTATTAGTTGAAGCAGGAGATGATTTTTCATTATCTTTGCCAGATTGGGAAGGTGAACAAATACCTGTTCCTTTTATGGTTGCCCAAAAAGTTGGAGATATCATTGAAATAATTGATAAAAATGAAACAAATAAGATTAAAGAAAAAATTGAATTAAATGCAGATATTTATCTCCCTAAAGAAAAATGGTATCCAAAAAAAGATGAATTGATAATTGAATGTTTTGCTGATTTGATAGTTATTCATTCTTTATTAGGTTCAAAAGCAAATGAAACTATTGGGCGATGTATTTCATTTTTATTAACTTTAAAACATGGTTCAAGCAATCAATTAATCACAGATCCATATAGTATTATAATAAATACCCCAAAACCTGCTAAAGCACAGGACATAAAAGATATTATAAAAGAGTTAACTGATATTGAATCAATAATAAAAAGTTCTTTAACAGATTCCAAATTATTTGTGTTTAAATTTAATCATATTGCATTTAATTTTGGTTTAATAAATGAAGGGCAGGGAGTTTCTAAGAGAGCAATAAAATACTTAATGGACACCCCAATATATAAAGAAACTATCAGGGTTTTATTATCAACGTATTTTGATATACCCAAAGCAAATGAAATTATTGATTTAATAAAAGCAAATGAAATGAAAATTATATGCAAAAATTCAAAAGAATTAAGTGAATGGAGCAGGCAAGTTTTAACAAAAGTTCATGCTGGAGAATTAATTGCGCCTATTGAGCCCCATTCAGAAATTATGAAAGCATTTGCAAATCATTTATTAGAAAAAAGAATAAAATTAATGTGTTTAAATTGCAATAAACCTTTTTATGTTAAAATTGAAGAAGCTGGAAAAAAAGTAAAATGTTTAAACTGTTCTGGTTCTGTTGTTGGTTATGCAGGAGAATTCAGGCAAGGTAAATTACAGGAAAAACCCCCTAAATTTATAGAAGAAAGCGCGCCTCTTATACAAGCATATGGAAAGCGCGCTTTAATTGCATTAAGTGTTTATGGTGTGGGTCCTGAAACAGCTAAACGAGTATTACAGAAGATACACAAAGAAGATGAACATTTCTTTTATGATTTATTAGAAGCGCAGAAGAATTTTATTAAAAATAAAAAATACTGGAAAATGTAGTAACTTTTTTTTAAAAGATGTTCAAAACTAAAATTGGTTTTGGACAAATGTCCACCAATAAGTGAACAAAAGAACTTAACTAAAAAGAAAAGAAAACAAAGAAAAAATAACAAAAAGAAAATAAGGAAAAAATTTATACTGCTTTTAAAATCCTTTTTTCTTCTTTTTTATTTTTGTTTTTTTGTGCTTGATAGTTTTTTACTAAATACATATATTTATAAACAGTAAAACACATAAATAATAACAGGTGATGTTATATGACATACAAGAATATTTTTTCTAAAGTAAACCCATTTGCAAAGTGTGGGCGAAGTCCCTTTAAGCGAAAGCTTGTACTTGTTGAAAGCCTAATAGGAATAGAGGAACAAATTGAGGAGGGGGACGCAAAAACTTTATTTTACAGAAAGAATTATGATGAAGGAAAAAAACCTTCCGAGGTGACAGAAGACAATCTTAAAGTGGAAAAAGAAAGTGGAAGGTTTATGCCGGTGTGTTGTGGAACCTATAGTGTACCTCTATTCATACCCTCCAGTTCAACGATTACTCTCGGTAATTCTGGCGAAGTGTATTTTTACGAAAGAGAATATGAACAAGGCAGAACCCCTAAGATTATAGAAGCGGAATGGGAAGAAAAGAAAAAGAAACTTGTTAGAGAACAGGAGGAATTAACCCTTAGGATAAAAGCTTTTGCACCGGACCTAATCGTCAAATTAACTAAAAAAATTAGAAATATCCACACTGTCCGTAACGTTATAACAATAGTGGCCGGAGTTTCTTTGGTGACAGCAATACCAACCATGATGATGGTACTTTTTTACAAAATCAACACTTCGATAAGTTATCTATCAGAGCAAGAGATGAATAACCTAATGAAAGTTGCCTTTGGCTCCGGAGGGACTTTTGTTGCTTCTGCTTGCTCGCATATCATCGAAAACGCATTGAACGATGCAAAATATTATAAGTATAAGGATTGTTTGTATAAATTAAAAAACATACTCTCCTAAAGTATAGTGCACTTTGGGAAAATCACATTTTGCTGTAGCAAGATATTTAGAAACAAAATATTGTTCGGATGGTTTGATAGAGAATAAATGGATAGATTTATTAGATTATTATAGAGAGTTTAGACATGATGATCAATATAGTACCTCATTTTATACTACTGATGATGAATCTGAAAAAGCTTTAAAAAACTCAGAACTTTTTTTAAAAAGAATAAAAAAACTTTTTAATGTGCTTTTATTAAGTAAAAAATAATAAAAATAATTTTTATTTAGAAATTCAATCAAGTGTTTTGATTTAAAATATTTAGAAAAATTGCTTAAAAATTAATTAAACATGTTCATAAAACGTGAACAGTTTGTTCATGAATTATGAACATTTATTCTTTAAAACTTGTAGAAATATTAATCAATTCTGCATTTCTTGATATCTCAACTATATAATAAAAATCAGCGTTTTCTGAACTCCAAAGAACGATCCAATTTTCTTGTCCATTTGTTGGTGGGTTTACTTTTGGTTTTGCATTTGGATATTGAGTTATATATTGTTTAATTTTTTCTGTTCCTTCTATTGTATGTGATGCAATTACTGCCTCTTCATTAAAGATTAATTGACAAATGGGCTGGCCTAAACATATTTCACAATTTTTTGTTATATAATCAGGAGGTTGTGTTACAAATCCTTGTTCTGGATAATTATAATATAAATGTATTCTTTCTGGACATGCAGTTTCAGGATTAATAGTGACTCTTGCTTTTATAGTAAAATATTTTCCTTTTTCACCTTCATTTTGAATGTTTTCATTAATGGATAAAATTTCAAATTCTGCTGTTTCTCCATAGTGTGATTTTAAATCCTCTAAAACAGAAGTTCTTGCATCTGTTTCATTAGCTGGTGGTGCCCACTCATAGAAAAATAATAGCATAATAGAAATAATTATTATTAATACAACTATCCAACCTAGCGCTTTCATATATTCACTTAAGAGGAAAGAATTTATAATTCTTATCTCTTTGATTTTTTCTTAAATTTTAAATTAATAGGGTTAACCCCATATTTTTTTAATACTCCACTGCTCGTTAAATTGCATGCATCTTTCATTGTAAAACCTAATTTTTTAACGAGTTTTTCAATATCCTTTTTGTTTCCTTCAATTTCCATATAAGCAGATATTTTAGGGTGCTGGTCTATTTCTATTTTTAAATTCTCATATTTATATGAAGTTCTATATTTTTCGCTTTTATTAATGCATTTTAAACCTAATTTTTTAAGAATTTTTTCTGCGTTTTCAAAATTATCTATATTAATTTCTGTTTCTTCTCTAACTTTAAATTTCCCTTGGTTTTTTCTTTTTGTTTTATGAGTCAATTCTATAGTTTTTCCATATTTTCTTAGTCTTAAAATTGATTTATTTTTTGATATTTTTTCATCTGGAAAATCAAAGAATTCTATTTGTACTAAATTTTTACCTATTTTTTTAGCACCTAATTTAATTAATTTTTTTTCAATTTCTTTTACATTTATATTTAAAATTTTTATTTCTACTTCATCCATGAATATTTTTTATACATTTCATTTAAAAAACTTTTATGTCCTTTAAATCTATAATTAAAGAACTTTTTTATTAAAAATTGGTCTTTGATTAATATTAGCTTTCAAAATAGCAAACATTTAACGACGGTAAGGCCGGAAAAGTACTGTCTGGAAGGGTTTTTAAATATTAAATTAATATTATTATTATGAATAAGAAAGAATCTAAACCTTTTGTGAAGTGGGTGGGAGGAAAAAGACAGTTAATTGATATTTTATTTGAAAATATTCCTACTTCTTTTTCTAATTATCATGAACCATTTGTAGGGGGTGGAGCATTATATTTTAGATTATGGGATGAAGGATTGATTAAAAAAGCTTATCTGAATGATTTTAATTCTCATTTATATAATGTATATAAAATAATCAAAAGTAAACCAAGTGAATTGATTGAAGAATTAAAAACATCAAAATATCAAAATGAAAAAAAAACATATTACAAGCTAAGAAATAAATATAATAATCAAGAATATCAAGATGACACAGAAAGAGCTGCGTTATTTATTTATTTTAATAAAACCGGGTTCAATGGTCTTTGGAGAGTGAATTCAAAAGACCAATATAATGTTCCTATGGGGAAATATAAAAACCCAACACTTTGTGATGAAGATAACATAAAATTAGTTTCAGAAGCCTTGAAAAAAGCAACCCTCTCAAATAAAGATTTTTCTTCGGTTATGGGGAATACCAAAGCAAATGATTTTGTATATTTTGATCCTCCATATCATCCTTTAACTGAAACCTCTAATTTTACAACTTATACAAAATTTGATTTTACAAAAGAAGATCAAATTAGATTAAAGAAATTATATGTAACTCTCGATTTAAAAAAGGTAAATGTTATGTTAAGTAATAGTCCTGCTCCTTTAATTATGCAACTTTATTCCAATTATAATCCTATTAAAGTACAAGCTAAAAGAATGATAAACTGTAAAAGTGATAAACGAGGAGCTATAGAAGAAATTGTTGCCATGAATTATATAAGAGGAGAAAGATAATGAAATATTTAAATGTATATAAAAAAATAGGAATAAAAGAAAACGAAGTTTTTAATTATTTATTAGATACTTTAAGTGATTCTATATTCACATGGCAATATTTTGTTGATTTTAAAAAAGTTAAAATAAATTTATCAAAAATTGAAAAAGAATTAAATTTATTGAATACTTTAATAGGCAAAGAAAATATTGAAAAAGAATTTATTGAAATATTGCGGGAATATCCAAAAGTTAGAAAAGTATTGCCAATATTAATAGCTATAAGAGAAAGTAAAATAAATAATCTTCAAATAATTGATAATTTTGAGATTTTAGAAGCTAAAAGTAAATGTGATTTATTTAATCCAACTAAAGAGTTAAATCAAAGTATAAAAAATGATTTATTGATTTTTTTTAATGATTCTGGATTAAAAGATGTTTTTCAAGATAAAGCAATAAAAAATATCGTTGATTATTGTGTGGGTATAGAAGTTGGGATGGATACAAACGCAAGGAAAAACAGAACTGGCAAAGTTATGGAACAATTAGTTGAAAGAATAATAACTGATTTTTCAAAGAATAATAATTTAGAATTTATTATACAAGCAAACCAAAGTAAAATCGTAAAAAATTGGAATTTTAATATTAAATTAGATAAAGCGAATAGAATTTTTGATTTTGCTATATTTGATAAAAAAATTAACAAACTCTTTTTAATAGAAACTAATTATTATGGTGGTGGCGGTTCTAAATTAAAATCAACTGCTGGAGAATATCAGTATTTAGATAGTTTATTAAAATCACAGAATGTAGAGTTTATATGGATAACTGATGGAAAAGGTTGGTTAACCGCTAAAAAACCATTACAAGAAACATTCATAAAAATTAATTATGTTTTAAACTTAAAATTAATCAAGCAGGGAGTTTTAAAAGAAATAATCTGCTAAATATTTGATACATATGAAATTTGAACCTGATGATTTTGAATTACAATATACTACGGTTTGGTCTTTCCCAGATAGGGGAGATTGGGCAACACACAAAGGAGATTATAGAGGAAATTTTTCCCCATATATACCTAGAAACCTTATTTTAAGATATTCAAAAGAAGAGGATATAATTTTAGATCAATTTTCGGGAAGTGGAACTACTTTAGTAGAATGTAAATTGCTTAATAGGAATGCAATAGGTTATGATATTAATCAAACTGCGGTAGAAACTGCTAAAAAAAGATTAGATTTTGAATATAAAAATAATAGCAAACAAGAAATAAAATTAGGAGATGCAAGAAAATTACCTTTACAAGATGAATCTATAGATTTAATTATTACACATCCTCCTTATTTAGATATTGTAAAATATAATTCTGAGAATAAAAAAGATATTTCTAATATTAAAAAATTAGATGAATTCGTGAATGAAATGAAAAAGGTGGCTGAAGAATCGTATAGAGTACTTAAAAAAGATAAATATTGTGCTATCTTAATAGGAGATACAAGAAGAAAAGGCATGTATATTCCTTTAGCATATAATGTTATGAAAACTTTTTTTGAAGCAGGTTTTAATCTAAAAGAAGACATCATCAAAAAACAATGGAACTGTAAAACTACTCCTTTATGGAAATCCCAATCAAAGAAATATAATTTTCATTTAATAATGCACGAACATTTATTTGTATTTAAAAAAATTAATTAAAAACACCCAAAAATTCAAAAAATAAAGTTTCAAAAGTAAATCTCCGAAAATTAAATAAAAATATTTTTAAATTAGCATTAAAATTGAAGGGATAATTATAACTCCCATTACATGAACTCTTTTTATATTAAAAAATAAAGGTAAGGAGCCTATAGCTGTTCCTGCAATTAAAGTTGCAATTCCTAATGGTCCGGAAATTAAAAAAACCATGACAGCTAAATAAAGTATTAGACATAAATACAAATGTTGAGTGTTTATTCTAAAAATATATTCAAATTTTTTGTAAATTAATAAAAGTAAAATTGAAGCTAAACAAATAGAAAGTATAAAAATAAACATTAAAGGCAGTAAATTATTTAATGAAGGCTCGATTAATTGTGATACATAGTTTAATGCCCCTATTCTTGCTTTTCCTATTGTAGGTAAAGAAGCAAATGCAAATACAATATGGCTTATAGCTAATGAAGAAGTAAATACTAAATATTTTTTAGGACAAGCTAATAATAATGGTGAAACAAATACAGCTAATTGTGCAGGTGTTGCTATACCTGGAAATAAATCTGCAATAAAGCCTAAAATAATACCTGCTAATAAAGGAATCCAAAAATTAAATTCAATTTTTTTATTTATTTGTTTTAAAATTTTAGGTTTTGTCCATAATGTTGCTATTAAAGTACTGAATGCAAATAACCCAGTAAAAATTGGGAACAATGGTTCTTTAATCGGTGCGTTTATTGTGATGCAGCCAAGCACTCCAGCCATAATAAAGACCAAAGACGCATATAATATTTTTTTAATTGATCTTTCAGAAACAATCATAAAACAAGAAGCAAAAATTAAAATGAAAATTAAATATGGATAAATAAAATTGAAAGTTATTGGAAATAAAATTAAAACAATTGGAAATAAACATAAAGATATAAAAGAACTAATTAAACAAGAGATTATAATTAATTTTACTGCGTTTAATCCTTCTCCTTCTAAAACTAATTTTTGTCCTGGTAATGCAGATATATATGTTGAATCTTCCGGCACCCCCAAAAATATTGCAGGAACAAAAGAGATTAATGTATGTGCGCCTAATCCTGCAATTATTATAAAACATAAAGACATTGGGTCTAAGTTTGTTTCCATTAGTAAGGTGCTTATTGTGTTTGAATGAATACCTGGGATAAATCCAGAAAAAACACCTAATAAAAATCCAATAATTATTGAAAATAATTGATCTATCATAAAAATCATCTATGAAAAAGTTAGTTCTTTAATTAGCTGTGTTGGAATTCCAAATTCATTTAATTTAATTTCCGTATATCCTAAACAACCACGATAAATTGAATACTTGTCTTTCCAAATATATCCCCCAAGTAATTTTATTGAATTTTTTTCATTCCAAATTGATTTTATAAAATTAATTGCCCCACACCAATTTGTTCTATTTGGTGTAGGGTTTGCTTCGTAAGTTGGAATTATTATTAATGAATTTTCAGTAGTATTAAAGAACTGAGTTATTATATTATAATTATCATTAACTTCATATTCTTCTTCAAAAACAATTAATGTTGAGTTTAATTTATTTAATTCTTTTTTTAATTTTTCTTCAAAAATTAATGTTTTTTCAACTGGACCAATATCTTTTCTTAAGAAAAAAGGATGAACTGCAATACAAATATCTTTTTTTGGAATAAGTTCTCTTGTTAATCCTTTTGCGTATATTCCTCTTTCAATTCTTTGCAACATAGTATTTTCCTTTTTTCTGTGTTTAAAAAACTATGTCTTAATTATTTATCCAAGATAATTAATTTCTTGTGCATAAACAATAATTCCCTGGTAATATGTTTTTGTTGTTCCTTTTACTTTTATTAAATCTCCTTCTGATAAAATTTTTAAAACATTTAAATTATTATTTGCATTTACAGTTAAACAATTTGTATCGCATACTTTTATTGAAGTAGTTTTTTCATTAAAATTCATACTTTGTATTCTTCCTTGGAATTCTATTAAAGAATCTTTTGGTATTTCATTATTTGAATATAAAGAAATTTGAATTGGTTTTGTAAATTCAATAAATTGATATAATAAGAGAATTGATAAAACTGCTATAAAAATTGCAATGAATATAATTTGTTTATCATCCATTTAATCATCTTATTAGATCTTCAAATAGCATTGTATTTTCTGCTGTTTTCCAATTTATGCTATATCCAGCAGGAGTTTTTTTTAATAAATGTAAAGGTATAAATCTCCACCCATTTCTTGATAATCTCCATGCAACCATAGTTGTTATTCCAGATGTTTCTTCCCATCTTTTCAAACCATCTATCTGCGCTTGTTTTAAAGATAAAGAAGTAGTATCCCATGCTTTGCATTCAAATGCATATTGTTTTCCCTTTCTAAATACTAAAATATCTGGAGATAATGAATTTCCTCCAGATCCAGCTGCGCGTATTACTTCAAATCCTTTTTCAGAAAACCAGTTAATTAATTCTCTTTCTGCTCTCGCGCCTTTTCTATATGTTGCAACCATAATTAAATATTAAAAAGAAAGATTTAAATCTTAAACTTTATTTTTCCACAAAAAGACTTTAAAGGCAAAAGAAGAGTGCTTTTAAATATTATTGTTTAAATTTATTTTATGGAAACACAAATCAAAGTGGGAGACTGTATGACTAAAGGAGTTTTAGTCCTTTCTACCTCAAGTAAAGTAAAAGAAGCAGCAGAGATTATGGCTAATGCTAATGTAGGAAGTATAATACTTATGAATAAAGGAAAAGCAGTAGGAATTGCAACAGAAAGAGACATAGTACGAAAAGTTGTAGGAATTAATAAGGACCCTTCTAAAATAACATTAGAAGAAATTATGAGCAGACCTTTAAGAGTAATTAAAGTTGATACTTCTATTGGAGACGCAGCTTTAGCAATGAGAAAATACAAAATTAAAAAATTACCTGTTATTGATAAAAAAGGAATGGTAATAGGAATGATTACTGAAACAGATATTATTAGTGCTTACCCTGGATTAGTTGATGTTTTAATAGAAACTGCTTTACAAAATAGATTTACTGGGGGAGAAGTTTTTAGTGGAGTCTGTGAACACTGTGGTGTGTATTCTGAACAATTAAAACGTGTAAGTGGAACTCTTCTTTGCAGTGAATGTAGAGAAGAGGAAGATATTGCCTAAGCATTACATTTATAAAGGCAAAAAACCACAAAAAAGTAATAGATGTTAATACATCAAGATTCAAATATGAATCAATCATAACTTACTGCTCATTTATATCAAATACAGAAGAAATTCTGTAAGAGTAGCAGAAAATAGTGACAATATGGAAATAGAAGCAAAAATTGTTGCAAATGCAAAGCAAGACAATATACAAATGGAAAATGGCCAATTCAAAATAAGAATTTCTGAACAGCCAATAAAAGGTAAAGCAAATAAGGCTATTGAGAAATTAATAGAAAATGAATTGGGATATAAAGCAAAAATTATTGCAGGAGCAACAAATAGCAAAAAAAGAATTCAATTGGAATGTAATGAGCAGGAGTTAGTGAAAAAAATAGGTGATATAAATGGGAAAAACGTACATTGATACATTAAAATATGTAGTTTATGGAGATGTAGAAATTAAAGGATTGGTTGAAAAACCAGATGTAGTAGGAGCTATTTTTGGACAAACAGAAGGTTTGTTAGGAGATGAATTAGATTTACGAGATCTTCAAAAAAATGGAAGAATAGGAAGAATTGAAGTAGATCTAGTTGCTAAATCAGGAAAAACAGTCGGAAGTATAAAATTACCTTCTAGTTTAGATATGGTTGAAACTTGTATTTTAGCAGCAGCATTAGAAACTGTTGATAGAGTGGGACCATGCGAAGCATATATTAAAGTAGAAAAAGTTGAAGATACAAGAAATCTTAAAAGAAAAACAATTATTGATAGAGCAAAGAATTTACTTAGAAATTTACTTAATACAGAAATACCAGAAAGTAAAGTAATTTCAGATACAGTTAGAGATGAAGTAAAAACTGCAGAAATTGTTGAGTATGGTAAAGATAAATTACCAGCAGGACCTAATTTAGATAGATTTGATTCAGTTATCTTTGTTGAAGGCAGAGCCGATGTATTGAATTTATTAAGAAGTGACATACCTAATGTAGTTGCAATAGGTGGGGCAAAGATAAATGATACAATAGTTAAATTAGGCAGAGAAAAAGAAGTAACTGTTTTCTTAGATGGTGATAGAGGCGGAGATATAATTTTAACTCAATTAAAAGATGCTACTGAAATTGATTTTGTAGCAAGAGCACAAACAGGAAAAGAAGTAGAAGAATTAACAAGAAAAGAAATTATAAAAGCCTTAAGAAATAAACTTCCAGTAGAGCAAGCAGCAGAAGAGAATAACAAAGGAATTAATTATCAAGAAGAAGATAGACCAATTAGACAGCAAATGCAAAGACCTCCGCAAACTCAACAAGTTCAACAAGTAAGGCCTCTAAGACCTCAGCAAAGAGTAATTAAAAAAATAGAAAGAGTTGAACCAAAAGAGAGAGCACCACAGGAATTAGAAGATAGTTTAAAAGAATTGGAAAATACTTTGAAAGCTAAATTCTATGATAAAGAGTTTAAGCAAATAAAAGAGATGCCAGTAAGAGATGTTATAAAAACATTAGAAAATGAAAAAGGCGTAAATGCAGTAGTTTTTGATGGAATAGTAACTCAAAGATTAGTTGATCTAGCAGAAGCGCAAGGAGTATCTTATCTTATTGGTATAAAATCTGGAAATATTTTCAAGAAACCAGATACTCTTACAATAATAACTAAAGATTAAATAAAAACCTAATTTTTTTAGGTTTTCTTTTCTTTTTATTTTTTAAATATTCGCTTCTTATAATTAGCATGGATTTATTTTCTGCAATAGTTTTAGGTATATTACAAGGAATAACAGAATGGCTTCCAATTAGTTCATCAGCTATGGTTACTTTATTTGGGAAATTAATTTTTAATTTTGATTATTCAGATGCATTGGGAACTGCATTATGGCTTCATTGTGGTACAACGTTAGCAGCAGTAATTTATTTTAGACAAGATATATTGAATATATTAAAAAGTGTTTATAACAAAGATAAAGAAAACAAACAAATATTTATTTTTTTATTAATAACTACAATTTTTAGTTTTATTATCGCAGGTATATTAAGTATGTTTTTATTTTCTATTCAAATTCCAGATTCAATTTTTACTTTGGGGATTGGATTTTTTTTATTAATAATTGCATTCTTACATAAAAATAGAAAAGAATCTGAAATTAAAGAAAAAGTAACAGATATTAAAGCAATTATAGTTGGTTTTTTTCAAGGAATTTCTGTTTTACCCGGCATAAGCAGATCTGGGATAACAATAGCAGTATTATTATATGAAAAATTTTCTTTAAAAGATTCTTTTAGATTAAGTTTTTTAATGAGTATACCAGTTACGTTTGGTGCTTCTTTATTAATACCAGTAATTAAAGAAGGATTTATTATAGATGAATATCTAATTTTAAGCGGAATAATTGCATTCATAACCGGTTTATTAACTATAAAAATATTAATGGATTTTGCTGAAAAAGTTAATTTTTATAAAGCAACTTTATTTTTAGGCCTTTTTGTGTTGTTATTTGGGGTATTGCAACTTTTAATTTGATTTTCATAAGCTTTTTAAAGACCGGCGTACTAAAATAAACTATGTTGGCTTTGATAATTGAAGATAAGAAACCAATAATACGATCCAATAAATCTGATCTAGTTTCAAAATTATTAAGAGCATACTTTGGAAAATCTTTTGAAAAAATAAATATTGAATCAACATTAGAGAAATATAATAGAGGAACATTAAAATCAACTAAAAAAGTAAAAGTTGGGGATGTTATAATTAATATGAAATATTTAGAATTTGCTAATGATGGAGCAACATTTGAATTAATATTTAATGGAAAAATAGATATAAAAAAATTATTTGAAGAGGCATTCATTTTACAAGGATTTAGAGACCAGATAAAAGAACATCCAAAATTTGATAAAATTTCAAAATTAATATTTACAACTGAAGTAAGATTACATATAGCTTCTTTTGATGAAGCTAAATTTAAAAAACATAATTTAAGAGATATAAAAGAAGTCGCTATGACTTACTATGATATTTAAAGTGAGCAATATGGCACCAAAACAAAATGAAGAAATAATAAAATTTAATTATGGAAGAGATATTGAATACACTTTGATTAGTATATTAAATATGTTAAAGACTTTGAATTATGATTTAAGCAGATTATCTCATGAAGAAAAACAAGGAGTAGTTTTTGGAGAAAATATAAGAGAAATTGTTAAACAATTTAGTAGAGATTTTGGCCTTAAGAATTCTAGCGGAGAAATAGATAATTTTGTATTAGGTAAAATAGTAGAAGCCGATAAAATAATTAGAGCACAGAAGCAATTGAAAATATTGGGTTATTTAAAAGAGGAACCAACTGGTTTTATGACTGAAGAAACCGAAGGAGCAATAGCCCAATTTAAAATTGATATGAATAAAAAATCTTCTGTTAAAGTGTTTTTAAAAGTAGATGGAAGATTAGATAATGATACAATTAATTTATTAAATGAAAAAGTAGAAAGAATAAATTCCTTATTAGGTTGTGTACCTGTTAAAATTAATTTTGCTGATTTATTAGTTAATTATACAGTTGATGAAGACGGAACTCTTGCTGTTAATAGAAAAAAATAAATGGGCCCGCCCTGCCAAACCGCAGGGAACCTAGGTTCCCCTCAGTTTTAGGTTAATCCTGATCCCCTCCTAAAAATAGCTTTTCTAGAGTTTAAGCCATATTCTCAGCAATAACTCTTTTTTACTATAAACAACTTATAACAAAAATGGGCCCGCCCGGATTTTCATCCCAATTTTTAGTTTCTTTTTGGGGTGAAGACCTTTTTCTTTTCAAAGAAAAAGGGATTCATTTGAACCGGGGACCTTCTGCATTTTGAAAACATACCTTTGAAATATTTCAAAGTTCTTTCTTTTTCATAAAAGTTTTTCTTTCTTACAAGAAAGAAAAAGTTTTCGTCAAGCAGACGTCTTAACCATTGTCCGTTTTATAAAATTTATGGTTTTAAAAAACTCTGGACCACGGGCCCGCATAATTTATGTAGAATTATTTAGATACATTACCTTTTTAAGAGTTTTTTATACAATTTCTCTGCCTGCTGAATTCTTTTTAAGTCCAAAATCGCTGTTTTCTGCTGAATACCAAGTTGAATATTTATTTTTTATTTGATCTTCAATTGATTTATTTTCCTCAATTGATTTTTTAATATGTTTTTTTTCAATAAATTCAGACTCTTCAGATACTGCCATATCTCCAGCCATTCTTATTATTCCGCTTAATATTCTAAATCTTAATGTATATCCATTTTCATTATCTATTTTTTTAGCTATTTCTTTTGCTTTTTCAATAATTAATTCGCCTGCTTCTAAATTCATATGTGGTATTTTTCCATCTTTCTCAATTTCTTGAGCTATAAACTGAAATAATTTTTCTTTATTTTCTTTATTCTCTTCCATAGCTGTATTAACTAATATTTCATATCCCTCTCCTTGTATTCTGCTTCTTAAAGCTGGAAGTATATTTTGAAGATCATTTATATTTGCAGATGCAACCATAATAAAATCACAAGGCACATTTTCAACTTTTATTGAAGCCCCAGAACTTGTTGGATTTTTTCCACTTATTGAAAATTTCTTTTCCTGCATTGCAGTTAATAAATGTCTTTGAATTTCTCCTAAAGAAGATAATTCATCAATATATAATACTCCTTCGTGTGCTTCGTGTATTGCACCAGGGATTACTCTTAAATAAGCAGGAGTTCCTATTTCTTTATGTCCTCCATATGGGTCGTGTTGTATATCTCCTAATACCTCTGTTTCACTTGCTCCTGTTATTTGAACAAAAGGATTTCTATCAAAAGGAACAATTATTTTTTCTTTTTGTTTTATTTCATAATCCTTTAATTCTTCTTTTTCTTTTTCTGTCAATTCTAATATTTTTTCTCCTTTTCTTATGAATGTAATTTTTTCATCTTTTTGTTTTTCAGTTCTTGTTGTTTCTATCGTGTCTTTTTTCATTGTTTTTAATCCTAAAATGTCATTTGAAAAAGAATATTTTTGTGCTCCACAATGCGGGCATATCCATTCATCACTTCTGCTTAATTTTGAGCATCTTTTACATTTGAATCCCAATGCTTCTGAAACGAAATACGGAACATATGCTGGATCTAAGTATTTTCCTATTTTTGGTTCTTCATATTTTTCTTGTGTTTGTCTTATTTTTATAATTGGTTTATTTTCATTTTTGAGATTTTGTAATACAGCAATTTCTTCTTTTGGTTTTGGCAGTAAATAGGCAATAGAATTTGCTATCATAGATTTTCCTGTTCCAGGGGGACCTATTAATAATAAATGCCTTTTTTGCTTAGCACATAATTTAGCATATTGAACTGCTTTTTCCTGTCCTATAACTCTATTTATTGGTTCTTTAGGAATAGTAATATCTTTAGTAGTTTTACGACCCATGTTTAAATTAACATAAAATAAGCTTTAAACTCTTTCTCCTATTAAACAGCTTTGGGTGTATCCAATTATTTTTACTTTTGTTTTATATCCTTTTTTAATTTTTTTTTCTTTTGTTTTTAATGCTATTTGTTTGTAATTATTTTTGTTCTTTCTTTTATGATTTTATTATTTTTAATCAGTATTTCATAATAAAATAAGAAACAAAAAATTATTTATTGCTTTACGTTAATTAGAAGATCATTAATTTGATTTTCAAAAAATTCTTTGAATCCTTCAAAATCTTCTTCTGGAGTTTCTTCTATAATTTTTTTAAGATATTCAATAAAATCATTTAGTTGATTTTTTAACTCATCTATGTCTCCTTTAAAATATTTTTTATTTGCTAAACAATTAGGAAGACCCATAAAAATTATTTCATCAATTAATGTTATTTTGTTTTTTCCTTCTGCTTTTTCAATTGTTTCCTTTAATATACTAATAAAATATGCTGATTTAACAGAACTATGAGTTAGTGCAAGACATCTGCTTAAATCCCCAATGAGTTCTTTGATAGTTGTTCCATTTTTATATTCTAAAAATTTACCAACAAATTCTTGATTTATTTCGGTAGGAAATAATAATTCTCTAAAAGTAATTCTTTCAGTATTTCCTTTTGTTTCACTCTGATTGGTTTTTTCTTTTAATGACATATTTTCTTTATACTTTTCTGTGTTTATAAAGGTTTTGCAGTGATTTTTATGTATTTTGTGTTAGAAAGGTTTAAAAATTAAAATTGAGTTTTATTTTTATGAAAGAACCTGCCGAAATGTTATCTACTTTACAAGCTTTGAAAAAAGCGTTAGAAACTAGTCCAGAAGATGCTTTATTAGAATTATTAGGAATGGTAGTTAAAACAGCAAATGCAAGTTCAGCAAGACTATGGATAGAAGATTCAAATAATAGAGAATTTATTAGATGCATTGCAAGTCTTCCTCTTGATCATATTAAATGGAAAAAAATTAAAAAATTAAGAATTAAAAAATCTCTTAAATTTATAAAAGATTCATTAGATAATCCAGGAATCGTCCAGGAGAAAATAATAACTGATAATCTAAGAACTAAAGATTTATATGCAGATTTAACTAATCAAAAAGGATTAAATTTAATTTGCGGTGTTGAGTTGGGGGGAAGACGTAATTGTGGATTAATTGCAATTGATTTTATTGATAAAAATCCGAATAAATCAGAAATAAAATTAGCTAAAAGTGCGTTAGAAACTTCAGCAACGTTAATTGGTTTATTATTTACTAATGAAGATTGGCTTCAAAATTTAGAGCAATTATCAAAAATAGATGAATTAACAGGTTTGTATAATATAAGAGAATATAATATTCAATTATCTAAAGAAATGGAAAATTTAAAATTAAATAAAACTAAAAAATATCTATTTTTAGCAGAATTTGATATTGATGATTTTAAAAAGATAAATGATAAATTTGAAAGCCACATAATTGGAGATAAAGTATTAGAAAGGATAGGAAAAAGAATAATCGAATTTATCGAAATAAATACTTTAATTAATATAAAAGCATATAGAAGGGGAGGAGATGAATTTGCTATTTTAATTGCAGATAAAAGCAGAGTAGAAAGTAGAAAAATAATTGAGCAATTATTTAAGAAAATAGCAAAACCAGTTAAAATAAAATATAAGAAAAGAGAAATTTCAATACCTTTAACTATAAGTTTAGGATGTGGGATGTTTGAAGATAGGTTTTCTATTCAAGATTTTAGAAATACAATTGATGCTAGAGTTTATTTTGCTAAAAAAACAGGAAAGAATAAAATTATAGGTAAAAAAGAGCATTTAATAAGTTCGTTTTAATGCTTTTATAACTTTTTCTATTTGTTTAAATGAAGATTCCATATTTTTTGTATATGCATTTTCTATCGAATATGGTAATTCACTATTTTCCGGCATAGATCCGGTTGTAAAACTATATTTTCTCTTTTTAGAGTCGATTATTCCTTTGTTTTTTAATTGTAATAAATGATACCTAACTGCTTTTGGATTTGGTTCTTCATTTTTCTTTTTTTCTAATTTTTCAAGAATATCATGTATATTTGGTTCTTTATTTTTAAAATGAAAATCTAAAAGAACTTCAAATACATCAAGCATTAAAGTTCTAGTTTCATTTGGTGAAATTAATCCCAAAGAAAGAGCAAGCCACCTAACCATCGCTTTTTTTGAAAGTAAAACATCTTGAGATATTTTTAAATCTCTTATGACAATTTCATTTTTTATCAAATCTGATTCAGGTAGTCCCATAAAAACCAAAAATCTTTTTCCCTTAACATATTTAAACTTATTGTGAATAATTGAAATAGATGGATGAAAAAATAATTGCAGTAGCTGCATCCTTTTTTCCAATTAGGCTTATTGCACATACACCAAATAATATAGAAATGGAGATAGTAGTTACTAATAATACAGATGAAATATATTGGATTGAATGTGATGTTGAACTTCCAGATTCAATTTCTTTAGCGCAAGATAAAAAATTATTAAAGGGCAGAACAAGAATAGGTATTGCTAAACCAAAAAGTAAAGTTTTTAAGAGAGTTAAAGTATATGGAGATACAAATACTTATCCTGATTTATATAAAATAAAATTAACTGCTTATGGTTTTAACCAAGAAAGTGTAATAAAAACAAATGCAACTAATATTATTAAATTACGATGCGAAAGATTAGAATGAATAATAATATTCTCCTTTTTGTTTTTGTTCTCTGTCCAACGCGCTGTCTTGTTTGTTTATCCTTGGTCTTAATGTATCTTTATCTCTACGCATTGTAATGTCCATTCCTTTTAAGAATAAATTCATACCTTGTTTTTTCTTTAATGGCGCACTTGTTTTTCCATGTGAACTACTTTCACCTTCAAAAATCATTAATCTATCTGAAATTAAATCTATTAAAACAATATCGTGGTCAACTACAAAAGCGCTTTTTGTTTCTGAATTTCCTATTATACTTCTTATTAATTGAACAAAATGAAGTCTTTGTTCAATATCTAAAAATGCAGAAGGCTCATCAAATAAATAAATATCTGCTTCTTGTGATAAAGTTAGAGTAATAGCAACTCTTTGCAATTCTCCCCCACTTAATTGTGATAAAAATTTATCCATTAAACCTTCAATACCTAATCTTCTTTGTGCTTCTTTAAATACAAAATTGTCTAATTTTTTAGATGCAAATAATTCTTTTACCTGCATATCTTCATCTACTTTTACATATTGCGGTTTATATGCAATTTTTAGATTCATATCATATTCTGTGTTATCTGGTTTTTCAACACCAGCAAGCATTTTTATAAACAATGTCTTTCCAATAGCATTTCTTCCTAAAATACCTATTGTTTCTCCTAAATTTATTTTTCCTTCTTCACTTTTGAATTTAAAATTTTCAAAAGATTTTTCAAATTCAGGATATTCAATTCCTATCAATGTTTTTTTAGTATCTGATGAAGAACGTTTTTCAAAATTTATTTCATAGTCTCTAAATCTAATATTTTCATCTTTTAAATATCCTTGTAAATATTCATTAACTCCTGCTCTTGCTGCTTTAACTCCAGACACAATCCCATATGCATTTTCATATCCATAAAATATATTTACATAATCACACATATAATCCAATAAAGCCATATCGTGTTCAATAACAACTACCTTTTTTGTTTTGCTTAATTCTTTTAATTTTTTAGACATTTCCATTCTTTGTTCTATATCTAAATACGAAGCGGGTTCATCAAAATAATATATATCTGCTTTTTTCATATATGCAGCTGCTATTGCAATTCTTTGTAATTCTCCTCCGCTTAATTTATTTATTTGTCTATTAAGTATTTTTTCTAATTGAAATTCTTTTACTGCTTTTTCTAGATTGTTTCCATCTACTTTATTTAATAATTCTTTTACAGTACCTTCAAAAATTTCGCTTATTTTATCAACATGCTGGGGTTTATGTGAGACTTCAATTTCATTTAAATTTAAAGATTTGAAATATGCTTGTTCAATATTTCCCATTTTTTGTATTGCTTCTTCTAATGTGTAATTTTTTTCATATTCTCCAAAATTAGGGATTATTTTTTTAGATAAAATATTTAAAGCAGTTGATTTTCCTATTCCGTTTTTTCCTATTAATCCTAAAACTCCTTCTCTTGGTAAAGGCAGTTTATATAATCTAAAAGAGTTTATTCCATATTGATAAATTGGTTTTCCTGTTTCTTCTGTTAAATTTATTATAGTAATTGCGTGTTCTGGACATTTATTAGCGCATATTCCACACCCAGTACATAATATTTCTGAAATTTCTGGAAACTCGTCAGAATTAACAGTAACTGTTTCATCACCCATTCTTACTCCTGGGCAGAATTTTTGGCATATATATCCACAGTCTTTTTTTCGGCATTTTCTTTTATCAATAATTGCTAATCTCATACATTTCTTTTCTCCAGTTGTTTTTTTAAATTAAACCTTAATAGATATATTTAAAAACATAAACTCCGTATTAATATCATATTAATATGATATTAAGGTGATTTTATGGTAAAAGCATTTGTAAATATAGATAAAAATACAAATTGGATATTAAATATAATAAAAGCAAAATATGATTTAAAAGATAAGTCAGAAGCTATTGAGGTAATGGCTAGAAAATATAAAGAGGAAATTTTAGAACCAGAACTTAAACCGGAATATCTTGCTGAATTAAAAAAGAAATTAAAAGGAAAAAGGATTAAAGTAAATAATCTTGACGATGTTTTTGCATAAGTGATTTTATGTATCTTTTAGAAATTGAAGAAAAATTAAAAAAGAAATTTGAGAAATTAAAATTTAGTGATATAAAACATTCTAAAGCAATAAGAAAGAAAATTGAGCAAATTTTAGAAAATCCTTATCATTTTAAACCTTTGAGAAAACCAATGAATCATTTAAGAAGAGTCCATATAATGAAATCTTTTGTATTGATTTATCTAATTGATGAAAATACTAAAACTGTTTTTATAGTTGATTATGGACATCATGATACAATTTATAAAAATTAATATTTTTTTGAAGGACATAATTTATTCAATTTGCATTCTTTACATTTAGGCCTTCGTGCAATGCAAACTTTTCTTCCATGTAAAATAAGCGCAATTGAAATAAAATTCCAATCTTGTTTTTTAAATAATTTCATTAAATCCTTTTCAATTTTTTCTGGGTTTTTAGTATTTGTTAATTTTAATAAATTAGATAAGCGCGTTACATGTGTATCAACTACAATTCCTTGAGTTTTATTAAAAAAAGATTGTAAAACAACATTTGCTGTTTTTCTTCCAACTCCTGGAAGTTTTATTAACTCATCAATTGTATTAGGTATTTTTCCATTAAAATTTTTAACAACAAATTGCGCCATTGATTTCAGTCTTTTAGCTTTCATTTTATAATACCCAGAAGAATAAATTATTTTTTCTAATTCATTTAATTTAGCATTTGCTAAATTTTCAATATTTGGATATTTTTTAAAAAGCGCAGGAGTGATTTTATTAATTTGAACATCAGTAGATTGCGCTGATAAAATTGTGGCGCATAATAATTGATATGCGTTTTTATGTTTTAAAGCAGTTTTAGCTTGAGGATATTCTTTTTTCAGGATTTTAAGAATTTTTTCGATTTTAATCATAATATTTATTATAATAAGAGCTTTTTTAAAGACGCATTTTCTAATAAAATACATGAGAATTATTCACCAAGACAGAAAAACAGGGGAAATTAAAGTTATGCCTGAGAATTTAGATGATCTGTGGCATTTAGACAAAATAATAGAAGAAGGAGATGAATTAGAAGCAAGATCATATAGAGTTTATAAGCCGACAGAAGATTCTAAAGGTGAGCGCAAGCCAATTACTGTTAGAATAAATTGTGAAAAAATTGAATTCTCAAAATATGGTGATTCTTTAAGAGTAACAGGTAAAATAATTAGCGGTAAACCAGAAGAGTTTGTTCAAATAGGGAATTATCATACTATAAATGTTGAAATTGAAAATCATTTATTAATACAAAAAGAAAAATGGACTAAATTTCAATTAGATAGAATAAAAAAAGCAATTTCTGAAACAAAAAGACCGAGATTAGGTATAATATTAATAGATAATGAAAAAGCATTAGTTTCTTATTTAAGAGGATATGGGGTTGAACATTCTCATGAATTATATTCAGATAGGTCCAAAAGAGATAAAAATCCAGAAGAAAAATTACAAAAATTTTATGCAGAAATTACAAAACAAATAGAAAATATTCAAGCAGAAAAAATTATTATTGCAGGGCCTGGTTTTGCTAAAGATGAATTAAAAGAATATATACAAATAAAATACCCAGAATTATTAAAAAAATTAATTTTTGAAAAAGTATCAAGCTCTGAAAGAAGTGCAGTAAAAGAATTAATGAATTCTGGGGCAGTATCTCAAGCAATAGGAGAGCACCAAGCTGAAAAAGAGCAGTTATTGATTAATAAATTAAAAGAAAATATTGGAAAAGACACAGGTTTAGCAATTTACGGATTAAAAGAAATAGAAAATGCATTAAATTGCAAAGCAGTTGCACAAATTCTAGTAATAGATGATTTAATAAGGCAAAAACCAGATATTAAACAATTGTTAGAAAATGCAGAAAAAAACAAAGTTGAAATAGAAATTTTCTCTTCTGATGGTGAAGCAGGAACAGAGTTAAAAGGAATAGGAGGTTTAGCTGCGTTTTTATTTTACAAAATTTGATTTTTGGCTGTATAAATAGTTTTTTAAAGAATAACTCACCTTAATTAAGTATGAAAAACCATATTTTTATTATAGGATTAAGTTTAATCTTAATTTTATCTATATTTGGCTGTATACAGCAGGAACCAACAACACCAGATGTTATCCCAAAAGAGGAAATTAATTTACAGAAATTATCTGATGAATTTAATATAGAATTATCAACAAACACAAAAGAACTAAAACAAGAGGATATTTCTTTATCCGGAAACACATTCAAAGCAGAATTAGAGCCTGTTAAAACTTTTACTAAATTAAGTCCTGCTTTTGAAAATATGGGATTTACTTTAAAAACAAATGAATTTTATGGTTTTGATGGAGGATTAGAGTATACAAAAGAAGAATATAAGACTGGATATTTATTAGGAGATATTTCTATAGTAAGTGAATTTAAAAAAGCACCAAAGGATGTTGTTTATTTAGATACTCCTAATGCAAAAGAAGTAGTAAAACATTCAATTAAGATAAAAAATAATGCAGAAACAATTGAAGAAATTTCAGTTGATTTAGAATATGAAGTCCAGAATGCAAAAAAAATAATTTGGAATAATGATGAGTATATCTTAAAACAAGGAGAAATTATTGAATTTAATGCTTCTCAAAATGAAGATGCTAAAATTAATATAATTTTAGAAAATGGGGATAAAGCAGTAATTGATTTTATAGATCTTAAATTAGAAAAACATAAAGCAAAAATAAGTTATGATGGGCAAAAAGCAGTAATTATTTTAGAAGTTTCTGCTGTTGTTAATCCAAATTCAGAATATATTATTGATCCATATCTAAGTTATATTCCTTATTCAGATATTTTAAATTCACAAAAACAAGGAGTTAATTTTATTGAGATAGGAGATGTAAATGATGATAATAAAAATGATTTAATTTTAGCTTATAATAATAAAATAGAAATTTATTATGATTATTTAAATGATATTATTAATATTGATAAAGAATTTTATTTTAATGATGATTCTTCAACTATTTTGTCTTTAGATTATGAAAATGGATTATTATCTGTAGGAATTTTTCCTACTGGAGTTTATTCATTTAATCCAAATGAATTGAGTAGCACGTATATCAATAAGAACAATGCCGAAATAGATTTATTTGATGCAATAGGTAATAATTTTTATTCAAGTAAAATAAAAAACAATTTATATTTTGCATCTGTTCCTATATCTGAGCAAAAAGGAGGGATATTATTTATTTCACAAGTTCCAGATTTTCAAAAGAGCGCAATTTATTATTCAGAATTACTAGGTTCAAAAACTACAAATACTGAAATTACATGTAATGAAGAGATATGTTGTTTTGGGATTTCATACAAAGGAGAAGTATATTGCGTTTATAATCAAGATATAATTTTTGATAATCAATATAAAAATTATAATGAAGCTGCATTTTTATCTTTTTCAGGAGAAACAAATTTAGGACAGCAAGTGTTATTAAATCAAAATAATTTAATTTTATCTTCTCAAGATCAAGTTCATGTTATTAAGGACATAAATTTATTGGCAGGAAATTATGATATTAAAGATATTTCTTTAACAACTTATGGCCCAAAGAATTATGGTAAAAAAATTATTTTTGATGAATTCAATAGTCAATTATTAGTTTTATCTAATTCAGGATTACATTTATTAGATGAAAATGATTTTGGTAATATAAATAATAATCCAAAATATAATACTGAAGATTTATTAGATAAAATTGCAATTGCAGAAAATGGAAATTATGCAACATATTCTGGAGAAGTTATATATTTAGGTTCAGAATTCCCAACTTTATATAGTTCAATGGGTGTTCCAGGCAGCATAACTAATTGTGATCCTTCAATTTCAACTACTTCCGGTTTATATACACTTTTAAATGATGTTTCTATTATTGATGCAACTTGTTTTGAATTTTCAGGTTATTCTTCAAGTTTATTTATATTTGATTGTGATGGACATACAATTTCTGTAGATGGAGATGGAATTTCAGCAATAAAAGCAAATAATGCAGGAACATTTACAATACAAAATTGTAATTTTATTGTTGATGGTTCTAATTCAAATGCAGTAGATATGAATAGTATTAATTCTTTAATAATTAATAATTGTAATTTTTCAATACAAAATGGCGGATATTCAGATGGGATTAAAGCAGTTGGGCCAACTACTTCAATTTCAACTTTAGAAGCACAAGAATTAAATTTAAATTTAATAAATTTACAGCATTCAAATGGTATTAATATTCATCAAACAAGAGATATTAATATAAATAATTTTAATATTTCATTTGATAGTTGTATAGATACGTCTGGATTAGGTATAGATACTCCTTCAAATATAATTTTAGAAAATTCAAATTTAAATACAATAGGATTATTAAATGAACAAATTGCAGGTTATTCAATAATTGGTGGTTCTTCAATAGAAATTTTAGATGTGAATATGAATTTAATTGGCGGAGGAATTACAGGAACTGGATTTTCAAATTCAAATAATATTTTATTAAATAATTCCAAAATAGAGGTTCAAGGAGTTGCATTATCAGGTATAAATATAAAACAAGGCTCAAATAATTTAGTAAATAATACTAACTCTTCTGCTGTTTCAAATATGTTTGTTGTTAATGTTCCTTCAACAACTACCTTAAATCCATTTGTAATTTCTGCTTTAGTAAATGAAGTAGTTGTAGATGGAAAGTATAATTGGTTATATTCTTTAAATTCAAAAAATTCATATGATTTAAAATTACAAAATAATAGGTTTTATGCAGATTGCCCAGCACCAGTATCTGGTTCTTCTTCAGGAGGTTCAGTTCTTCCATGGGCAGGTTATAATACAATGGCAGTTAGATTAAATAATTCGTATATTATGAATATAACAGATAATATTATTTTATCTCAATATTGTGTTGCATTAACAAGTGAAAGTTCAACAGGAAAAATATTTAATAATACAATAGAAAGATATTCTGATGACATAACTGATTTTGATTCACAAATATACGCGCCAGCAAACCAGCCACAACTTTCAGCATTTCCAATAATTAATAATTATGACATAAGTGGTGAAAATTTAATTGTTTATGATAATGAAATCACTTCTTCTTTAATAGGAGTAACATTAGATTCTAAAATAGATAAATATAATTTTAATTTTTCAAATAATAAAATATCAAATTGTCCAGCTTTTGGATTTTCAACAAATGTATTGGGAAATGTATTCGGGCCTTTTACAGATTTTGATTCAAATGTTATATGCAGTAATGGGATATATGATATTTATGGAGTAAATAAATCTGTTCTTACAAATTTTATTACAACCACATGTACTAATTACAATTTCTTATTAGAAGGAGGTTTTGGCAATTGTAATATTTTATGTTATGATTGTCCAGATATTTTGAATTTTAATTTAACTGCAAATTGCACTGATTATGTCAATACAAATTTTGCAGGAGAACAAACAGAACCAGGCGATCCAACTCAAACAATTCCTTCAATCTATTCAAATGATACCATTTGTTTAAACACAAATGTAACAAATCCAAGCCCGCATGATACAATTGCTTTAATGCCTTGTTATGATTTAGGTACAAATCCATTAGATTTATTGAATACTAATTCTGAAGCTTTAACTTTACCTGTAGTTCCAATGATAGGAATTCCAAGTATTCCATCAGTTAGTTTACCCTCAGATAGCACTGGGATAATTGATGCAAGTACAGATTATTTAGAAAGCTGTCATTATTACCAATGTTTTGTTTATTTAGATCCTCAATATCCAATTCCTGGATGTGAAAGTCCAGAAGAATCTTTAGCATTTTTTGTTGAAAATATGGCACCAACAATTTCTGTTAATCCAACAATAACAGAATCACCAACAGGATTATTTTGTGATGTATCTTCATCTATAGCTTCATTTATTGATCCAGATGGAGACTCAGTAGGAATTCCAATAAATTATACTTGGTATATTAATGGAATTGAAGATGGTTTAACATCTAATTTCCTTTCAAATTCAAATTATTCACCAGGAGATACTATCACATGTTCAGTTTCAATTCCAGATGATTCAAATTGTCCGCAGTTATATTCTAATGAATTGAATGCAACATATTTTATACCAGCACAAGGTTGGGTTCATGTTAATCCTTATCCAACTGGTTATACTGATGATATTTATTATTGTGATTATGAATATCAAATGCCTTTAGCAAGACAATATAATATTGAAGTTACGTGGTATTTATTTGATTCATGGAGTACTGGTTGGTCTTCAGCTACTTTAATAGATACAAATACTTTTGTATCAACAGATACTTTTGCGCATTCAAACGCAAATACTATTTTAGATTATGATTTAGAAAAATGTCATTATGTTGCATGTAAAGTAAATATTACTAATTTAGATGGATCTTATATAGATTATTCATTAGCTGGTAATTCAACAATGGCAGAAACTGCTTCTCCAATTGCTGGACAAGGAGCACCTACACAAATAATTAATAGACCACCAACTTTAACAGGATATTTAACTATTGATACATTTTCAACAAGTCCAGATTTAGTTTTATATTGTAATGATGATTTAGTTTTATTTAATGATTTGGATTATAATGACGTAGAATCAAGCAGAACATTTAGCTGGGAAAAAGATGGTGTTTTATTAGACGAAACAACAGATACTTTAACAACTTCAATTCCTTTAGATGAAGCAACATACAAATGCTGTATAGAAGTTTCAGATTCTATTGTAAATGGAAATTGTAAAGACAGTGTAAGTATTTGTAATACAACTTATATTCCTCCAAGAACAATTGAGTTTGATGTTAATTTATCTGCTGATCCTATTGTAGATCATTTGCCTTCTCCAAGTGGGTGCGGTCCAATAAATTATGGTGATTCAAGAACTGATAATTGTGCTTATGAAGATTCTAATTTCACATGTACTGTTGAAAATATTGAGTATACTGGTTTAGGAAGAGTAGAAACAAAAGATGTAAAAATTTATGATGAAGATGGAAATGTTTTTGTTGAAGAGAGTGGAGTACCTTATGAAGATATTGTATATTATTATAATGAACCTGAAGATGAAGAATATGAAGGTTGTTTAGAAAATTTAGAATGCCAAAAAGGAGATATTTTATATTGTAATGTAACTTTATATGATAATTATGGAACTGAATTAGAAACATTTAGAAGCAATCCAGTACAAATACATAATTTTATACCTGAAATTTCAAAACCAGAAGTATTAGTAATTTCAGAAGCAGTTCCTTTAGAAGGAATATCAATTGGAGATTATGATGAAACTGATTTAGAAAGTTATGTTGGAAAATTTGTTTGTGTTCCAAGCGATGTTTGGGAAGATGATGATAGAACACCTGATTATAATAATGATATGTGGAATAAAATAAAATATTATTGGGAATGGTCGCCAATAGATACTGGGTATATAAATTCTGGAAGTTCATGTACTTATTCTGAATATGGAGATAAATGTTCAAATAATCAATGTTTTTCAAATGATATTAAAAATGAATTATGTGATTTAATTTCATCTAGGGGTTGCAGCAATGATGAAATTTCATGCTGGGGTCCTGATGAAAACAATGAAGATCATTGGTTGCCTTTTATTCCTATGGCTCAATTAAGAGATTATTATGCGTTTGATTTTATTCCAAATATGAATGTAACTTATGGTGTTTGTGATTGGGCTTCATTAGGCGGTTTAACTGGATGCGCTCCATCAATTGCAATAGAATGTTATAATGGAATTTTATATACTGCAGAAGATGAAGAAGGAGAATGTAGAAGTGATTTATATACTGCAGAAATGGAACTTTTAAAACAATGTGCACAAGGAACAAGACAATGTTATGAATTATTAGAATCATGTTCTTTTGTAAATGATTATTCAGGAACAGGAATTGTTTATCCAACTAGTGAATGTTCCTCAGATGGTTTAGTAACAATTGCAGGTTTTGATTTAACTCCTGAAGGAATTGATTGGTCAGATCCCTGGGATATAGATAGAGCTTTGGATACTACTTGGAATTATGATTGTATGGGAGATTACGAAGGAACATATAGGTTCTGGCATACATCATGGTATTTAAGAATGCCTGATATTGCATATACAACTCCATATATGGAAGAAGCTTATCCTTGTAATGAAAATGATTATTTTGGTGAAAAAACAGAATTACCTTCATTTAGTATTTGGAATACTTATTTAAGTGATATAACTGGTTTATTTTATGAAAAAGATAAACCAAATGGAATACCTGTTAGATGCTGTATAGAACAAAGTGATGAAGGGTTTGAATCAACATATTCTAATTCAGCATGTTCAGAGCCCACATGCGGTAATTATTTAGATTGCGGTGAATGTGCTTTTTATGAAGAAGAGGGGGAAAATGTTTTAAGATGTAATTCAAATCCTCGTTGTATTACAGGAGAAGAAAGTTCATGTTTTATTTATTTACAAGATTCATGCAATAAAAATATTTTATGGACTGAACCTTCAGATTCTTGTTCTGGAGTAAATGTTTCTTATTCTTGTTATTATAATTATACAAATGGAACAGCTTTTGATATTAAAAAACAAATTGATTTAGTAACTGGTAACATTATAATTGAACAAACAGATGAAGTTCAAATGTGTTATCCTTGTATGCAGTATTGGCCAATGGAAGTAGATCTAGATTTTGTTGAAACAGATTTCAATGACGTATGGGGATATTATTACAATCCTTGGTGGTTTAGAGATATGTTATGGAATTCTTCTTATTTACCAAAAACATATGGATTTGGTTATTCAGAAGAATTTGGAGAATTACCTTACCCAGATAAAGTGAGTTTAGATATGTCTGCAAAAACATATGAGAATATAACAATAGATACTCCACGTAATATTATAGAACCTTGTGATCCAATGACAGACTCTGAATGTGATGTTTCATTACATGAATGGTGGGCAGGTTCTTATGGCGCACAGCAAAATAATACTTTTATATCAAATCCAATAGGAAATAAAAATATGTGGATTTTGAGGTATGAAAATTCAAACAAAACATCTTTATCTTCTCAATTTGGAATACTCGAAGAAAATATTGTTGGAAGATTTTATGCAACTGGATTTAAATATTGCAACCAATGGGATGAAGAATATATACAAGATATTATTAATTATAATTCCACAACAGGCAGAGAAATAATAGATAGTGATTATTCAAATGCTTGGCCTTCAACTGAATTAGCATTATTGAATTTACCCGGAGATGAATATCCTTGGTTAGGAAGAAATGGAAGTTCTGATTATATCACATCTGGCACATTTATGCCCGAAAATAGTTTATCTGGTTTAGTATGGAATGCAGATTGGTCAGATGACTATGAACAATATGGAGAATTAGATTGTGATGAATATGGACAATGCAGAAAACATGCAAGAATATCTGCTGATTATGTTTTTGGGATAGTATATAATACAACATATAATAAAATAAGTTGTGAATGTCCAGACGATTTAAATGAAGAAACATGTATAGCTAATTTTGGATCTTCAGAAAGTTATTGTGGAAATGAAAATAAAACATGGGATTTTAATTCAAAAACATGTTCATGTAATTGTGTTTGTAAAGATCCAAATACATTATATAAACCAGATTGTGATGCAATTGCAGAAGAAGAAGGTATAGATAGATTAGTTTTGAATTTTGATAATGTAAATTGTAAATGGAGATGTGTTGAACCTTCTTTAAGAAGACCAATTATACCAGCAACAGGCGGTTCAGGCTATGGAACAGGAATACATTATTCGGGGGCCGAATTTTCTTCAGTAATTGAAGAAGATACATTTGCATTATTTAGTGATGAAGATTATACATATGCAAGATTTGATCCTATGGTTGACCCAGAAGAATTACCTCCATGTGAATATGATTCATTACAAACTTATGAAGATAATTGTTTTGTATCAGATGAATATTTTGAGAAATTATATGAGTACACTTTATCCAAAGATGAAGAAGATTTAATAGTAAATCAAGAAGCAAGAGATATTGTTTTAGATTGTTCTGCATTAGATGATTGGGATGGATACAGAATAAATCCAAATTATTGTGTTGCAAACACTTTTTGGGATTTAGACAATTGTGTTGCTTATGAAGAAGAAAGAATTGGATATTTATTAGATACAAATTATTTAGAAGAAACAGAAAATGAAGGTTGTGGTTTCTGTCAAGGATTATTAATTAATAATACAGCACCAGAAATTGATTCATTAAATATAACAATGACTACTTCTGCATCATTTAATTGTACTATAGATGGATTTATTGATATTGATACTCATCCAGCAGATGAAATTAAAAATGCAACTTTCAAATGGTGTTCAGATGCATTATGTACAAGAACATATTATTCTGAAACAAAAGAAGGACCAAATCCTTATTCTGTATTTATTCCATATGAAAGATTACCTACAGATGCATCAGGTGATCCAATACTTTATGTTTGCGCACAAGTTTATGATACAGATTGGGATTCTAAACAATCTGAAGAATATTGTCAAGCATATAATTCAGATATTCCAAAAGCATGCGCTTTAGACTTTGTTGAAGTTTCAGATGGAGATACATTTTCAATAGGTAGTTTAATTAATATAACAATAAACACAACTGCAACTTCAATGTTATCTCCAGAAAAAGTAGGAGATGTTTATTTAATAGATTCTTTAGGAAATGAAACTTTTCTTAGTGCTTGTGTTCATTTTTCAGGTAATATTGTATGTTCAAGACCAATTTTAGATACTTCATCAATGCTTCCTGGAACATATACATTAATTGCAAATAACAGTTTTTC